>NZ_JBIAXT010000021.1:0-159611 GCF_042896945.1 Streptomyces sp. NPDC001222 | reverse complement strand
GTACTCACCCGAGAGACTCTCTCAGGCTTTCCTCCGGGCGCTTCCCTTCGGTGTTTCCGACTCTATCAGATCTTTTCTCGACCCGATTTCCTCGGTGCTTTCCAGGTTCCCGCTCCCGCGTTTCCCTTTCCGGCTTTCCCGACTTTATCAGAAGTTCCGGGGCCGATTGACCGGCGTCCATTTCTGAATCATCGGGGGTGGCTCCGCGGAATCGATGTTCCAGGAGCAAGTAGATGTTCTCGGTTGGCCCCGGGGTGGAGGTCCACCTCCAGGCAACTGTTCGAATCTACCTCCTCGCTCGACCCGTGTCAACAGGTCTTGCGCGGCGAAGAGGAGACTAGCAGGTCAACGGAGTGAGACGCACATCCGACGGGCCACCCCCGCGTCACGCCGCGCTGGGGAGGGTCGCACTGCGCTCGTGCGCTTCCAGGTCGCCCATGTCACCGGCCCGTGCCGCGCGCCCGCCCAGGACGAACACATACGTGAGAAAGGCCAGCTCAGCGAGGACGCCGATCGCTATCCGCATCCATGTGGGGAGGCCGGACGGAGTCACGAAGCCCTCGATGGCGCCCGACACGAAGAGGACGAGGGCGAGGCCGATCGCCATACCCAGGGCCGCCCGGCCCTCCTCCGCAAGAGCGCTGCGGCGGGTGCGGGGGCCCGGATCGACAAGGGTCCAGCCGAGCCGTAGCCCCGTGCCGGCGGCCACGAAGACGGCCGTCAGCTCCAGGAGACCGTGCGGAAGGACCAGCCCGAGGAAGGTGTCGAGACGGCCCGCCGAGGACATGAGGCCGAGGCCCACTCCCAGGTTCAGCATGTTCTCGAAGAGGATCCAGAGGACCGGCAGTCCCAGGAAGATGCCGAGGACCAGGCACATCGCGGTGGCTTTGGCGTTGTTCGTCCACACCTGGGCGGCGAAGGCGGCGGCCGGATGGCTCGAGTAGTACGTCTCGTACTCGCCGCCGGGGCGGGTCAGGTTGCGCAGTTCGCCGGGGGCCGCGATCGAGGACTGGACCTCCGGATGGGAGCCGATCCACCACCCCAGAAGCGCGGCGATCACCGTGGAGAGCAACGCGGTCGGTACCCACCAGTGGCGCGAGCGATAGACCGCAGCGGGAAAGCCATGAGTGAGGAAGCGGGTGACATCGCGCCACGAGGCACGGCGCGTGCCCGTCACGGCGCTGCGCGCCCGTGCCACCAGCTGATTGAGCCGGCCCGTGAGCTGGAGATCCGGTGCACTGGACCGGACCAGCGAGAGATGGGTCGCGGTGCGCTGGTAGAGAGCGACGAGTTCGTCCGTCTCGGCTCCCGTGAGGCGTCGCTGGCGGCGCAGCAGCGCCTCGAGGCGGTCCCACTCGGCGCTGTGGGCGGACACGAACACGTCGAGGTCCATGGGTCCGGCTGCTCCTCGTCCTCTCGTACTGCGTGACAGCTTGTCGCACTGGAGCGCGATGCGCCCACAGCTTGGCAGACTGTCGTATCCCGGGGTGGGTCAGGGGAAGGACGCGAGGCATGAGTGAACTGGTCACGGGCGAGGCGGTGGCGCTTGAGCTGCGCCCCGCGAAACTGCCGAGCCGGGTGCTCGCGGTGGTGCTCGACATGGTGGTGGCGGTCACCGCCTATGTCGTCGTGATGATCGCTCTGGTGGCGTCTACGTCCGGTCTGGACGACGCCGCGCAGATCGCACTGTCGATCGCGGCCTTCGTTCTGGTCCCGGTGGGCGGGCCGATCGCGGTGGAGACCCTGACCCACGGCCGTTCGCTGGGCAAGCTGGCCTGCGGGCTGCGCGTGGTGCGGGACGACGGAGGACCGATCCGGTTCCGTCACGCGCTGGTCCGGGGCGCGGTCGGGGTGGTCGAGATCCAGATGACGTTCGGGGTCGTCGCGTGCATCGCCTCGCTCGTGTCGGCCCGGGGCAGGCGCCTCGGAGACGTCTTCGCGGGCACGCTGGTCGTGCGGGAGCGGGTGCCGGTGGGGCGTACGGCCCTTGTGCCCCCGCCGCCGCCCTGGCTCGCCGGACGGTTCGCCGAGCTGGATCTCTCGGCGGTGCCGGACGGGTTGTGGCTGGCGATCCGGCAGTACCTGACGCGGATGCAGTCCCTGGATCCGCAGGTGGGCTGGGCGATGGCGGAACGTCTCGCCTCGGATCTCGCGGCACGTACGGGGACGCCAGCGCCGCATGGTGTCCCGCCGGCCGCGTATCTGGCGGCGGTGGTGCAGGAACGCCAGGCCAGGGAGGCGCGGCGGACGCTCGGGGGCCGGGGTGCCGAGGCGGCCGTGGAGGCGCAGGGGATGCCGGAGGGTCACGTCGGGCAGGCTCCTGCGCCCGTGCAGGCTCCTGCGCCGGGGCAGGCTGCCGCCCCGCGGAGCGAAGGAAGCCCGTGGGCGGCTCCAGGGTCCTCCGCGGCAGAGCAGGCGACAGGACCCGTCGGTGTGGACGTTTGGTCCGGAAGGCCCGGCCAACCGCAGACATATGGCCGTCCCCAGGCCTCGGCTGCCGAACCGCGGCCCGCGCCGCCGCAGGCGGCAGCGCCGTCGGACCGTCCAGCCACCGGGTTCGTGCCCCCGGCGTGACCGTCTGGCGCGGGCCCCGCGTCAACTGAGCGTCGACGGCGGTGATTCGAGGTCCTCCAGTTCGACGCCGGGCGCCGCGAGCACGACGTCACCGGCGATGTGGACGGTGTGCCGCTCCCCCGTGTCCAAGGCTGTGACCTGGTATTCGTCAACGATCAGCGGGTCGTTGTCAGTGGGGTGTGCTTCTCTTTCGATCAGGGCCCAGGACTGGTCCACGGTGCGGGGGGCGAGGACCGGATCGGTGAAGGCGACGAGGCGTACGCGCGTCGCCGCGGAGGAGGGGGTGAGACGCAGCAGCCGGGCAGTGGCGACGAGAAACGCGGGGGAGGTGCCGGTGAAGGCGTGGGCGCGGACATTGCCTTCGGTGGCGTGGGTGCCGGTGGGGTCGGTGCGGACCCAGGTGACGCCGTCCAGAGCGGCGCCCCGCACCTGCCAGCTCGCGGCGTGCAGTTCGAGGCGGATGGGACGGCCGAGCTCGTCGAGGGCGAGGTCGACGGAGCCGGCGTGGTCGCCGGAGGGGGTGGTCACTTGGGAGACGTAGCGCCAGCCCGAGGGGCCGGGTGCGCACTGGAAGTGTTCTTCGGCGAGGAGGGAGCCGTCGTGCGGGTCGTGAAGCGAATATCGGCCGCGGGGCATGGGGGTCCTGGGGTGTGACGGGCTGGTCCGGTCGGCCGGGCCAAAAGGGGCAGGCCCCCGACACGGGGGTGCGGGGGCCTGCCTGAGGGCCTGGTCGGTACCGGCGGTATCGGTGGCCGGTACCGGGGGTGGTCCTGTCAGTACCGGTAGTGGTCCGACTTGTACGGGCCTTCGACGTCGACGCCGATGTACGCGGCCTGCTCGGGGCGGAGCGTGGTCAGCTTCACGCCGAGCGCGTCCAGGTGGAGACGGGCGACCTTCTCGTCGAGGTGCTTGGGCAGCGTGTACACACCGGTCGGGTACGCGTCGGGCTTGGTGAACAGCTCGATCTGGGCCAGCGTCTGGTCCGCGAAGGAGTTGGACATCACGAACGACGGGTGACCGGTGGCGTTGCCCAGGTTCAGCAGACGACCCTCGGACAGGACGATGATCGTCTTGCCGTCGGGGAAGGTCCAGGTGTGGACCTGCGGCTTGACCTCGTCCTTGACGATGCCGGGGACCTTGGCGAGGCCGGCCATGTCGATCTCGTTGTCGAAGTGACCGATGTTGCCGACGATCGCCTGGTGCTTCATCTTGGCCATGTCCGCGGCCATGATGATGTCCTTGTTGCCCGTCGTGGTGACGAAGATGTCGGCCTTGTCGATGACCTCGTCGAGGGTCGTGACCTGGTAGCCGTCCATCGCCGCCTGCAGCGCGCAGATCGGGTCGATCTCGGTGACGATCACGCGGGCGCCCTGTCCGCGCAGGGACTCCGCGCAGCCCTTGCCCACGTCGCCGTAACCGCACACGACCGCGGTCTTGCCGCCGATGAGGACGTCGGTGGCGCGGTTGATGCCGTCGATCAGCGAGTGGCGGCAGCCGTACTTGTTGTCGAACTTCGACTTGGTGACGGCGTCGTTGACGTTGATCGCCGGGAACAGCAGGACGCCGTCGCGCTGCATCTCGTACAGGCGGTGGACACCGGTCGTGGTCTCCTCGGTGACACCACGGATCTCCGAGGCCAGCTGGGTCCACTTCTGGGGGTTCTCGCCCAGGGTGCGGTGCAGCAGCTGAAGGATCACGCGGTGCTCGTCGGACTCGGCGGTCTCGACGGCCGGGACCTTGCCGTCCTTCTCGTACTCGACGCCCTTGTGGACGAGGAGGGTGGCGTCACCGCCGTCGTCGAGGATCATGTTCGGGCCGCCGGTGGGGACGCCCGGCCAGGTCAGCGCCTGCTCCGTGCACCACCAGTACTCCTCCAGCGTCTCGCCCTTCCAGGCGAAGACCGGGATGCCCTGGGGGTTGTCCGGCGTGCCGTTCGGGCCGACGGCGATGGCGGCGGCCGCGTGGTCCTGGGTGGAGAAGATGTTGCAGGAGGCCCAGCGGACCTGCGCACCCAGGGCCACCAGCGTCTCGATGAGCACGGCGGTCTGGACGGTCATGTGCAGGGAACCGGTGACACGGGCGCCGGCCAGGGGCTGCGCCTCGGCGTACTCCTTGCGGATCGCCATCAGACCGGGCATCTCGTGCTCGGCGAGAGTGATCTCCTTGCGGCCGAACTCGGCCAGGGAGAGGTCGGCGACCTTGAAGTCCTGTCGGTTGTCGACAGTCGTCATTGCGAGGTGCTCCTCGGAGTCGGGGCGAGGTGGGTAGGGCTGGTCTGCGCGGCGGCGGACACAGGGGTGCCCGAAGAGGACACAGGCATGCCCGCGTGCGCGCAGCGCAGTCCGTCGGAGGCCCTCTCTCCCTCGGCCGGCCCGCCTGGGCCGCCCGACCGCCATCAGCAGCGACGTCTGGCTCCGTCCCAAGCTACACCGAGGGACCCGGCCGCCCCCAGTCCGCCTCCGGACACATCGTGGGCGCGGTGAAGCGGACCGCGCGCTTCCCCAGGTGGTGCGCCGGGACCGGGCAAAGCCGGATGAGCAGGGCGTTTCCATGGCTTTGTGCTCGGACGATCAGGGGGACGCCGGGGCGTCGGGGGTGCCGGATCGGTCGTTCGCGGCGGCGTGCCGTGTGAGGAAGGTGTCGGGCTTCGAGGCCCGGCGCTCAGCCGACGCACAGGCGGTCGCCAGTGCCCCGGCAGGCAACGTTCGCCCGTCGAGGAGCGGCGACATGGCCCCTGCTCGAGCGAAGCCGAGAGCTCGGGGGGCGCGCTCTGGGGGTACCCCTGCTCGAAGAGCTTGGGGGGGTGCCGGCCGGAAGGCCTCGTACTGGATGTACTTGGGCTTTCGGCCGGTGCGGAGAGAGGGCGTGCCGGGCGTCGCGACGGGGCGAACCGTGCCTGTTGGGGCACTAGCTGGTGCTGTGGCCGCGAAGATTCGCCGGAAGGGCTCGCGGGGTCCGGGGCTGGGGGTGCCCCGCGCCTTCCAGGCAGTGGGGGAGCCTCGCAATGCGGAGCATCGCCCGCGTACCGGATGGACTCGGGGGATGCGACAACGCGGCGAGGTGCCGTGCCGGGGGCGCACCTCCCAGCCTCCCAGCCGCCGGGCTGGGGGAGTCGCGAGCCGGCGGACCTTCTCGGTCGCAGCGCCGGCTGGCTAGCCTCTGCGCGTGCGGAGGGGCCGTGCGGGGAGGGGATGGCGATGGGTAAGGGACGGGGACTGGCGATCGCGGCGTGGTTGACGCTGCCACTGGGGCTGATCTTGTTGGTGGGCTCCCTGCTCTATGTGCGGGCGGCCTACACGGCCGTCACGGTGAGCGGCGGAAGCATGGAGCCCACCTATGGCGTCGGCAAGCAGCTCGTCGTACGGCGGCTGGACGGCGACGAGATACACAGAGGGGATGTCATCCTCTTCGCCACGCCGGACCGCTACAACGGCGCGGCCGTGCTGAAGCGGGTGATCGGTGTGGGCGGCGACCACGTGGTGTGCTGCGGCAAGAGCACGGACGAACGCATCACCGTCAACGGGCGGCCGTTGGTGGAGCCGTATGTGAAGGACGGCATCGCCGACGGTGCGCATCGGCCGTACGACGTGAAGGTGCCCGAGGGCCGGCTGTTCGTGCTGGGTGACCACCGGGTCAACTCCGTGGACTCCCGGTTCTTCGCGACCGACGGCCACCAGGGGACGGTGGCCGTCGGCGATGTGCAGGGGCGCGTCGTCGGGGGTCCGGGCCGGCTTGTGGGCTGGCTTCTGTCCGCGCTGCTCGGACTGATCCTGACCGCCACGGGCATCGGCCTGGGGATCGCCGCCGTGGCGGTGCGCCGGAGGCGGGTCGTGCCGCCCGCGCCGCCGTGGCCCGTCCAGATGTGACAGTCAGTGGCCGGCGGTCCGGTCCGGTCCCCCGGGCGTCGCCTCGGGGTCCGGACCCTTGGCCGCCTCCGCCTCGCTGTAGATGTCGGGTTCCAGGTAGATGACCCGCGCTATCGGGACGGTGGCGCGGATCCGGGCCTCGGCCGCGTCGATCGCGGCGGCGACCTGGGCGGCGGTGTCGTCGTGCCGAACGGCGATCTTGGCGGCGACCAGCAGTTCCTCGGGACCGAGGTGCAGGGTGCGCATGTGGATGATGCCGGTGACGGTCTCGCCGTCGACGGTCGCCGTCTCGATCTGCCTGATCACGTCCGGACCGGCGGCCTCGCCGAGGAGCAGGGACGAGGTCTCGGCGGCGAGGACGAGGGCGATCGAGACGAGGAGGACACCGATGCAGGCGGTGCCGATACCGTCCCAGATGCCGTCGCCGGTGAGCACTGCGAGGCCGACGCCCCCGAGTGCGAGCACCAGGCCGATCAGCGCGCCGAAGTCCTCCAGGAGGACGACGGGCAGCTCGGGCGCCTTGGCGCGGCGGATGAACTGCGCCCAGGACATCGTTCCGCGCAGCTCGTCGGACTCCTTTATGGCGGTGCGGAACGAGAAGCCCTCGGCGATCACCGCGAAGACGAGGACGCCCACCGGCCAGTACCAGTTCTCGAGTCCGTGCGGGTGCTGGATCTTCTCGTAGCCCTCGTAGATGGCGAACATGCCGCCGATCGAGAAGAGGACGATCGAGACCAGGAAGGCGTAGATGAAGCGCTCGCGGCCGTAGCCGAACGGATGCTGCGGGGTCGCCTCGCGCTGGGCCCGCTTGCCGCCGATCAGCAGCAGGAACTGGTTCCCGGAGTCGGCGAGCGAGTGGACGCCCTCGGCGAGCATCGAGGAGGAGCCGCTGAAGGCGAACGCCACGAATTTCGATGCCGCGATCGCGAGGTTGGCGCCGAGTGCCGCCACGATCGCCTTGCTGCCGCCTGACGCGCTCATGAGTTCGCGTTGTCCCTTCGTCACCGTCCGCCCTGGCTCGCCGCACTCTCGTGGCGCGTCCAGGGTTTTGCCCCGCCTTTGCCGGTGGGCCATTGTTGCAGCCGGGTCCGGCGCCGTGATGCGCCGGACCGCCGTCGGACGGAATGCGGCTGTGCGTCAGGCGACGACCGTGGCCCGGAAGAGGGTGCCGGTCCCGGAGGCCTCGGCGGTCTCGTCCGCCGCCACGAAGACGGACTGGCCCGGGGCGAGGAGATGTTCGCCGACGCGTACGGAACCCGCCGTGCACAGCAGGATCTGCGGGGTCGGGCGGGTCAGGTCGTGTGCGGCGGTGCCCTCGGGGAGGACGTAGCGGGACAGGCGGAACTCGTCGATGGGGGTCTCGTAGACCTCCTCGCCGTCGGGGGACGCCTCCGGGCGCAGCACGCCGGGGTCGGCCGCCTCGAAGCGGACGATGCGCAGCAGTTCGGGGACGTCGACGTGCTTGGGGGTCAGACCGCAGCGCAGGACGTTGTCGGAGTTGGCCATGATCTCGACGCCGAGGCCGCTCAGATAGGCGTGCGGGACGCCGGCACCGAGGAAGAGGGCCTCGCCGGGCTGCAGCTGTACGTGGTTGAGCAGCATGGCCGCGATCACGCCGGGGTCGCCGGGGTAGTGGTGGGCGAGGTCCGCGTACGGGGCGTAGGCGCCGCCGAGGCGGGCGCAGGCGGTAGCGGTCTCGGTGACCGTGTGGGCCATCTCCGCGGGGTCGGCGGTCAGGACCGCGGTGAGGACCTCGCGCAGGGCGGCGTCCTCGGGGTGCGCGTGCAGCAGGTCGACGTACGGCTTGAGGGAGTCGACGTCGAGGCCGGCGAGCAGTTCGGCGGCCTCGTCGGGGGCGCGGAAGCCGCACAGACCGTCGAACTCGGTGAGGGCGCAGATCAGTTCGGGCTTGTGGTTGGCGTCCTTGTAGTTGCGGTGGGGGGCGTCGAGGGGGATGCCGCGGCGCTCCTCGTCCTCGTAGCCCTCCTTCGCCTGCGCCAGGTCGGGGTGCACCTGGAGGGAGAGCGGGGCCCCGGCGGCGAGGATCTTCAGCAGAAAGGGCAGCCGGGGTCCGAACTTGGCGACCGTGCGGGCGCCGAGCTCCTGCTCGGGGGACTTGTCGATCACCTCGTTGAGCGGCCCGCGCGCGGTGCGCGAGGGTGCGCCCGGGTGGGCGCCCATCCACATCTCCGCCTGGGGCTCACCGGTCGGCTCCACGCCGAGGAGGCGGGGGATGGCGGTGGTCGAACCCCAGGCGTAGGGGCGGACGGTGTTGTCGAGGCGATCCATGGGTGTCTTCTTCTCCGTAGGTACGCGGGGCGCAGACGCCGTCAGACGGCGTGAGCCAAGGTCAGGCCCCCGAAGCGAGCGCCACGTAAACAGCGGCGAAATCTGTGATGGCGATCAGTTCCGCGAGGGTCTCCAGCTCACTGCCGTCCTCCGGTTCCAGTTCGCTGATCGCCGTGTCGTGGCTGAGTGCCAGCTCCCGTGCGGCGGGGGCCGCGCTCAGGCCCCCGATGGGCCGGTCGCGCAGCAGCACCACCCGTGCGTGGAGGGCCTGGGCCTCCTCGACGCGGTCGCGGAAGAAGTCCTCGGGGTCGGCGCCGGCGGCGAGCGCTCCGGAGAGCAGCACGTGGTGCGAGGCCAGCGCCTCGGGCAGCCGTGCGGTGAGCGCGGGGCGGCCGGCCAGTTCGGCGAGCGCGGCGGCGAAGCGGCGGCCGGCCGGCGCGGCGGAGACGCCCTCCGTCCAGATCACCGGCAGGGATTCGGCGAGTTCGGCGGCGAGGGTCTTGGCGGGGTTGCTGTAGGTGGCGATGACCGGGCCGCAACGCTCTGCGACCTGGTCGAGGCGGTCGGCGACCTTCTCCAGGACGTCGGCCGGGGCGGAGAGCAGCCCGGTGCGGTCCAGCAGGGCGAGCAGCGGGGTGAGCAGGGCCCACAGAACGCCGGGCGCGGAGGCCGCGAGCGGTTCCTCCTGCTCGTAGGGAGCGATCGCCATCGGGACGAACAGGCCGTGCGCGCCGTCCACCGCCTCCGTGACCGGGGCTCCGGCGGGGGCCACGGCGACGACCGTGCAGCCTCGGCGGTAGGCCTGCTCGACGAGGATCCCGAGGCCCGGTTCGGTGCCGTCGGGCGTGGCGATCAGCAGAAGGTCCACGGGGCCCGCCCAGCCGGGCAGGTCCCAGCGCAGGGCGCCGGCGGCCGGGGCGACACCGGTCGGGTGGATGCGGGTGACCGGGCAGGAGGCGCCGGCGAGAGTGCCGAGCAGTTCGGCGACCCCCACGGAGGCGGTTCCGGGGCCCGCGATGAGGACGGCGCGGGGGCGGCCGTCGGGCTTCAGATCGTTGATCCCCGCCTCGGCGGCGTGCCGTACGGCGGTGCGGACGCGGGCGCCGGCCTCGGCGGCGCCGCGCAGCAGGGCGCGGCGGTCGGCGACGGCCAGCGCATCGGGGTCGTCCAGCAGCGATTCGTCGAGCATGAGCGGCAGTCTCCGATCGCCGGTTGCGTCAGGCGGGGCGGCGGGCCTCGTCCACGAGCAGGACCGGGATGCCGTCCCGGACGGGGTAGGCGAGGCCGCAGTCCTGACCGGTGCAGACCAGCTCGCTGTCCTCCTCCGTGAGGGGGGCGTGGCACGCCGGGCAGGCGAGGATCTCCAGGAGGCCGGCTTCGAGCGGCATGAGGGGTCCCTTCGGAGCGAGTGCGCTTGACCTGGTCAGATTACCGCCGCGGGGGCGGCGCGGTGAGGGTTGGGCGTGGTGGCGCGGTCTCGGGCGGTGTGATGGGGGCCGGGCGCGGTGGCGCGGCGTCGGGCCCCCGCTCGGAGGGGGGCCCGACGCGGCCGTGCCGTGCGCGGCGGGGTCAGCCGCGGATGACGGCCAGGGCCTCGTCCCGGACCTTGGCCATGGTGGCCTCGTCCTTCGCCTCCGCGTTCAGGCGGAGCAGCGGTTCGGTGTTGGAGGGGCGGACGTTGAACCACCAGTCGGCGGTCGAGACGGTCAGGCCGTCCAGTTCGTCGAGGGTGACGCCCTCACGGCCCTCGTACGCCGCCCTGATCGCGGCCAGGCGGCCCTGCTGGTCGTCGACCGTGGAGTTGATCTCTCCGGAGCCCGCGTAGCGGTCGTACTCGGCGACCAGTTGCGACAGCGGGCCGTCCTGCTCGCCGAGGGCCGCCAGGACATGGAGTGCGGCCAGCATGCCCGTGTCCGCGTTCCAGAAGTCCTTGAAGTAGTAGTGCGCGGAGTGCTCGCCGCCGAAGATCGCGCCGGTGCGTGCCATCTCGGCCTTGATGAAAGAGTGGCCCACACGGGTGCGCACGGGCGAGCCGCCGTGCTCGCGGACGACCTCGGGCACGGACCACGAGGTGATCAGGTTGTGGATGACCGTGCCCTTCCCGCCGTGCTTGGCCAGTTCGCGTCCGGCGACCAGGGCCGTGACGGCGGACGGCGAGACGGGGTCGCCGTGCTCGTCGACGACGAAGCAACGGTCGGCGTCGCCGTCGAAGGCGATGCCGATGTCGGCGTGCTCCTCGCGGACGCGCTTCTGCAGATCGACGATGTTCTTGGGGTCGAGCGGGTTGGCCTCGTGGTTGGGGAAGGTGCCGTCCAGCTCGAAGTACATCGGGACCACGTCGATCGGCAGTCCGGCGAAGACGGTGGGCACGGTGTGGCCGCCCATGCCGTTGCCGGCGTCGACGACGACCTTCAGGGGCCGGATTGAGGTCAGGTCGACCAACGAGCGCAGGTGTGCCGCGTAGTCCTTCAGCGTGTCCTGCCGAGTGACCGTGCCGGGCGTCTGCGCGGGCTCCGGAGCGCCCTCGTCCACCCACTGCTCGACCAGGGCGCGGATCTCGGCGAGGCCGGTGTCCTGGCCGACCGGGGCGGCGCCCGCGCGGCACATCTTGATGCCGTTGTACTGGGCCGGGTTGTGCGAGGCGGTGAACATGGCGCCCGGCAGGTTCAGCGCGCCCGACGCGTAGTACAGCTGGTCCGTCGAGCACAGGCCGATCTCGGTGACGTCGGCTCCGAGAGCGGCGGCCCCGCGGGCGAACGCGCCCGAGAGTCCCGGGGAAGAGGGCCGCATGTCATGGCCGATCACGATCGCGTCCGCGCCGGTCACCTGGGCGAAGGCCGCCCCGAAGAGTTCGGCCAGAGACTCGTCCCACTGGTCGGGGACGACTCCGCGCACGTCGTACGCCTTCACGATCTGCGACAGATCAGCAGCCACGGCCAACCCTCCTGAGGTCTTGACGATGGCCCCAAACTACCTGCTGGAAGCAGCCCTCGGTGGCGGGTCCAGCGGGCCGGGAGGGCAGTTCCAACGGAGTTCATACCGGGGTTCACACCCGGACTTCACGAAGGCTGCCCCGGGCTCAGTTGTCCGGCGAGCGCAGCACCCGCAGATGACCCCGGCGCGCGACCTCCATCGGGTCCGCCGTCCGCGCGCTCCCGCCGGCCTCCGCCGCTCGCTGCTGGGGGCGGGCGGCCTCGCGGACCGCGTTGGCGAGCGCCTCCAGGTCGTCGCCGCTGGGGCGGGCGGGGGCGGAGCCGTCCAGGAGCCGGACGACCTCCCAGCCGCGCGGTGCGGTCAGGCGCTCGGAGTGCTCGGCGCACAGGTCGTAGCAGTGGGGTTCGGCGTAGGTGGCGAGCGGACCGAGGACCGCGGTCGAGTCGGCGTAGACGTACGTCAGCGTCGCTACGGCGGGTCGGCCGCAAGCGGTGCGCGAACAACGACGTACAGGGCTCACGAGGTTGGACGGTACCGCACTCTTGAGCGGGCCGCGACGACTCTCCCCCAGGTCACTCCACCGTGTCGTGTTGTGAAACACCCCACACGCCCCTCCCGGCGGACCTCGGTGACCTGCGCGGAGGCCGCGGGATCCGGCCGCGGGACTCTCTGAAATCGGTCACCACTTGGTACAAACCTTGCCAATTCCCATGAGGCCGACCGTCTGGGAGGGATATGGAATCGAGCCCAACCTTGGCTGGAATGGTCATCCTGCGACATGCCCGACAGCTTCGACCGGCCTCCGGCGGTCGGCCCGGCGAGCCGTGTGGACAAGACGGGCACAGGGGGCGCGAGACCGTGTGGGGCCGGGCGCCGGGCCCCGCCGGGGATTACGCTTCGTCAGTGATGGACAACGCCGTACCGCCCCGCTCCGCCGCACCCGGACCCCGCCGCCGTGATCGCCACGGCAGAGGCATGCGCGGCCCCGTCGCGCCGCCCCAGGTGCCCCTCGCCGCGAGCCGTGCCGAGGTGTTCGCCGACCTGGTGCAGGACTCCGTGGAGCGTCTGGAGCGGCGCTGGCCGCAGCTCGCCGACATCGACTTCGTCGTTCTCGAAGTGCCGCGCCTCGACGGCCCCGGTCAGGGGTGGAGCGACGACGCGGTGCCTCTGGGGGGCACGGTGCCGGCCGGTGACGGGCGCCGGGGGCGGGTCGTCGTCTACCGCCGCCCCGTGGAGATCCGCACCAAGGGCCGCGACGAGCGTGCCGCCCTGGTCCACGAGGTGGTCGTGGAGCAGGTGGCGGAGCTGCTGGGGCTGACTCCGGAGACCGTGGATCCGCGCTACGGCGAGGACTGACCCCCAGGGGCCCGGCAGCCCCCGGCCCCTCGGACCGTCATCTCATGAAGAACCCGGGGAGTCACCTCTTCGGTGGCCCCGGGCCGTCGCTTCACCGACGAGCCGGGGCCCGACCTCTCCCGTGGCCCCGGGCCGTCACTTCTTCAGCAGGACGGACAGGTCCTGGTCCGCCTCGGGCACCGCCACCGTGCCCCGGTCGTCGGGAAGGGTCTGCACGGTGAACGCCGGTACGCCCTCGAGGGTCGTCTGCAGCATGCGAGCGGCGTAGACGGGTCCTCCGGAGACCTGTTCGACGGTGAGCGCGTACGTGCCCTTCAGGCCGCTCGGCACGGGCGCGTCCACGTTCTGCGTCGTACCGCCCTTGATCGTGTACTCCTTGGTGGCCGTCGTGCCGCCGTCGCTGCCGGCGGAAGCGGTGACCTTGACCGTCGCCGTGCCCCCCGGCGCGGTCAGGGCGAGCGTGCTGCCCTTGGCGCTGTTGTCGGCGGCCGACGCGCGCGTGCCGACCGGCGCGGTCGCCGGGATGAACGCGGACTCCTGCTTGTCGCCCTTGCCGCGCACCACCCGCAGGGCGGCGACCACCGGGACCGGGGTGTCGCCGGGGCTCAGCACCAGGGAACCCGCCTCTCCGCGGGTGACGTCGCCGAGGTCGACGGCGGTGGTCGTACCGCCCTTCACATGGACCGTCTCGTTCCCGGCCGGGGTGATCTCCCCGGAGGGCGAGGCGAGGCGCACCTTGAGGTCGGCGTCGCTGTCGCCGGGCGCGAAGACCACCAGACGGACGTCCGTGGCGTCCTTGGGGATGCCGGGCAGCACCACGGAACCCGCGGGGTCCGTCGAGGGGGCCAGCCAGTCGCCGCCCAGCTTGTCGTCGAGGGCCTGCACGGCGGCGGCGACACGGCCGCTGCGGACGCTCACATGGACCGTGACGTCGGGCTCCTGCGCGTCGGTGAGCGTGGAGAGCAGGATCGGCTCGCCGGCGTGCGGCTGGACCGTGATGCCCTCGCCCACCGTCGACTTCAGCTTGCCGTCCTTGCCGTACAGCTCGATGTCCACGACCGCGGCGGAGTCGTCCGGGTTGGTGAGGTGCACATAGTCGGTGCGGGAGGCGGCGGTGCTGGCGCCCGCGAACCAGAACTCGGTGTCCGGGGCGCTGCAGGCGGTGCCGAGCAGCCCGCGGCCGGCGCCCGCGGCGACCTGGGTGGTCTCCTGGACCGTCCAGCCGGGGGCCAGGCGTCCCGTGGCGGTGCCGATCAGCGCGGGCGTGTCCGAGCCCGAGCTGTCCGCGGTGACCGGGGTGCCGGGGTCCTTTGGGGTCACGGTGGGCGCGCCGGACTGCGCCTTGGTCTTGCCGCCCTTGGTGCCCTTCCCGCCTTTCCCGCTCTTCGCGCCGCTGCCGCCCTTGCCGGTGTCCGTGCTGTCCGCCGACTGCGCGTCGGCGGGGGTGAGTTGGGCCTTCCCGCTGCCGCTCGTGCCCTGCGAGACGGGTGTGAACGACGTGTACGTGGTGTCGGCGATGTCGGAGATGCTCGGCTCCGGGCACAGCAGCCGGGTCTGCTCCACGGGCAGCCGCGCGGCCGTCTTCGCGGTGCTGCTGCCGGACGCGTGGGGCGCGTCGAGCGCGGCGAACCCGGTGACGGCGGCGAGCGCGGTCACGCCGGCGATCAGGGACAGGGTCGTGCGGTTCACTGCTGGCTCCCGTCGGGGCGCTCACTGTCGGTGCCGTGCGCCGGGTCGTAGGGCGCGGCGTAGCCCTGCTGGTACGTCGGGTCGTACGGCGCCGTGTTGCCGTAGGCGTACGGGTCGTACTGGGTGCCCTGGTAGGGGTCGGCCTGGTACTGCTGCTGCTGCTCGTAGGCGCCCTGCGCGTACTCCTGGGTGCCCTGGTACTGCTCGCCGCCGTAGGTGCCGTACTCGGTGCCCGCGTAGCCCGTCGTGTCCCACTCTCCGTACGCCTGCTGCTGCGGGATCGCGACGGGTTCGAACACCTCCTCCTCGGCCTGGTCCGGGGCGTCGGCGTCCTGTGCCGCCTCCTCGGCTTCGGCCTCGGCCTGGGCGCGCAGCCTGCGGGCGCGGCGGCCCTCGCCGCCGGCGTCCTGGACGGGCGCGGGCCGCTCCTCGGGGAGGTCGTCGTCGACGTCCCGGCGGCGGCCCGGCAGAGCGAGCACCACGAGGACGACCGCGAGCGCGCCCTGCGCCCACAGCCACCCGGTGTGGCCGAACGGGGTGTCGTAGGTGACGTCCAACGTGCCACCGGACGCGGGCAGTTCGAAGCCCTGGGCCCAGCCGTCGACCGTGGTGCGGGTGAGCGGCTTGCCGTCCAGGGTGGCGGTCCAGTCCGCGTCGGCGGTGTCGGCGATCCGCAGGATGCGGCCGTCGGCGCCGGACGGGATCCGGGTGTGGATCCCGACGGGTCCGGCCGCCACGGGCTGCGGTGCGGCGGAGCCGCTGACGATCGCCGCGCGGGAGACCTCGCGGTCCACCCGCCACAGGGCGCTGCCGTCCTGCTGGCTGAGCCGGCTCAGGCCGGGCGTGGCGTCCAGGACGCGGCTGACGTCGCGGGGGGCGCCCTTGCGGACGAGGACGTAGCGCACGGCGAAGCCGCCGAGTTCGTCGGCCTGGTCGGCGCCGGAGCCCGCCACGAGGTTGGCGACGACCTTGTCGAGCTGCTTGTTCTCGCCGTCCTCGGCGGCGAGTTCGGCGTCGCCGAGGCGGGCGCCGGAGCCGCGGACCAGGGTGTAGCGCACCAGCGCGGTGGACTCGCCGTCCAGGACGAGGGTGCGGGCCTGGTCGCTGGTGCCGCCCTCCTCGGCGACGAAGGCGGGCACCTGCACGGGGTCGCGCCGCTCCACGGGCCCGTCCGCGCCGCGGATCATCCACCCGCCGGCGATGAGCAGGGGACCCGCGGCGGACGCGAACGCGATGAGCGCGGCCACGGGCTGGCGCCAGCCGAAGCTCTGCTCGGCCACGCGGGCGCGGGCGCCGTCCGCGCCGACCGCGGCGGCGGCGAGCAGCGCGAGGCCGTAGACGAGGGTCGCGGGTCCGGCCCAGGTCGAGGCGTTGGACAGGACCGCGAAGACGAGCGCCACCAGGGCCGCCGTCCAGGCCGTCCAGGCGGCCTTGCGGCGCCCGGCGCGCATGAGGGCCGCGAGCGCGGCGAGGACGATGCCGATGAGCATCAGCCCGCTGACCGTGCCGGGGCCGCCGGGGCTCGCGCCCAGCAGATCGGAGGCGGAGGCCGTGCCCTTGCCGTAGGCGAGACCGGCCTCCCGGAAGAAGCCGAGGGGCAGCAGCGTGAGCGACCAGGGGGCGAGCACCAGCAGCGGGGTGCCCAACTGGGCGAGAACGCGCGGCCCGTAGCCGAGGATCTCGTTTCTGCGCACGGCGAGCAGGGCGAGGCCCAGGACCGTTGCGATGGGCCACACGATCGGGGTGAACGCGGTGGTGATCGTCAGCAGGAGGGCGTACGCCCAGGTGGCGCGCCAGCTGCCGCGCGCGCCGGAGGCATGGGCGAGACCGGACGCCGCGATGCCCGCGCGCGCGATGAGCGGCAGCAGAACGGCGAGGACAGCGGTGCCGATGCGGCCGCCGGCGAGGGCACCGGTGGCGGCGGGCAGGAAGGCGTACGCGATGGACGCCCAGGCGCGCAGCAGCCGGGACTCGACGAGCGGGCGCGAGGCGAAGTAGGCGGTGAATCCGGCCAGCGGCACCGAGAAGACGAGCAGCACCGTCACCGCGAGTCCGGTGGAGCCGAAGAGGAGGCTCGCGAGCAGGGCGACGAGCGCGAGGTAGGGCGGCGCGGAGTGCGTGCCGCCGGCGCCCACCGGATGCCAGGCGTCGAGATAGCTCGACCACAGGTCGGAGGAGGCGGCGGGCGCGGGCAGCAGCGCGCCGCCGGCGAGCGCCCCGCCGCCGAGCAGGGCGCGGCAGGCGACCAGTGAGACGAGCAGGAGGACGGCGAAGAGCAGCGGGCCCGGTTTGCGGGCGATGCGCTTGAGCCGGGCGAACTGCTCGACCTCGAGGAAGTCGGCGTCGTCGCCGCCCGGGCCGGACTCCAGGCCGCCGCCGTGCCGGCCGGCCGAGGAGACCTCGGGGTCGGAGCGGCCCACGAGGTTGCTCGCGACCTGTTCGACGGTGGCCCGGATCGTCGCTCCCGGCGGCGGGAACAGCGGGCGCAGCTCCCCCTTGTCGATCTGCGGACGGCCGCGCCGACGGCGTCCGGCGATGATCCGTTCGGGCCGCAGCAGGGTGCCCAGCAGGCCGCGGATCTCGTCGACGGCCTGTCCGGGCACCTTTCCGACGAGGTACGCGACCGTGCGCAGCAGGGTGCCGAGGACCAGGCGGAGCAGGACCCAGGGCAGCTGTGCCGTACGGGCGTTGACGAGCAGGGTGTAGACGGCGCCCGCTTTGTCCACCTTGTGCGGGGAGGCCGTGGTGCGGCCCGCGCAGTCGACGGCGCGGCGCTCGCGGGAGGCGGCCTCCGCGTGCCGTACGACCGCGTCGGGGGCGATCAGGACACGGTGGCCGGCGGCATGAGCGCGCCAGCACAGGTCGACGTCGTCGCGCATCAGCGGCAGATGCCGGTCGAAGCCGCCGAGCTCCTCGAAGACGTCGCGCCGGATCAGCATGCCCGCCGTGGACACGGACAGCACCGGGCGGATGTGGTCGTGCTGGCCCTGGTCCTGTTCGCGGCGGTCCAGACCGGTCCAGCGACGGCCGGAGTTGGCGATGGTGACGCCGACCTCCAGCAGCTGCCGGCGGTCGTACCAGCCGCGGAGCTTGGGACCGACCACGGCCACGTCGTCGCGGCCCAGCTCCAGTTCGTTCTCCACGACTCGCAGGAGCTGGGCCAGGGCGTCGGGTTCGGGGGCGCAGTCGTCGTGCAGGAGCCACAGCCACTGCACCGGCTCTCCGTACGGCAGGTCGGGCAGGTCGTACGCCTCGTCCCGCCAGGTGCGGGTGACCGGGTCCCAGCCGCTGGGGCGCTTGAGATAGGGCAGGTCGTCCGGGGTCAGCACGGCCGCGCCGCGGTTGGCCTCCTCGACGGCCTGGCCGAAGCCGGTGCGCCGGGCGAGGTGCAGGACCCGGTCGCCACCGAGGGCGTCGGTGAGCAACCGGGCGGAGTCGTCGGCGCTGCCGGTGTCGGCCGCCATGGCGTTCTGCACGGGGCGCTCCTGGCCGAGCAGCCCGGCGAGCGCGTCGGGCAGCCAGCGGGCGCCGTCGTGGGCGACGAGGACCGCGGTGACCACATGACGCGGGAACTCAGGTGTGGCAGCGGTGTCTTGGTGGGCTGCCTGGCTGTGCACGGACATCGAGGTACGGGCCCCGGTTCGATGGACTGCGGTGGACGCCTGTGCCCCGCGGGGGCAGCGGTGCGTCTCGGACGAGCGACCACACTATCGGCTGGGCAGCACAGCGGCCCGCCGCCTGTGGATAACCCACCTGCGACGGGCCGTCGTGACATCTGGGCAGAAGGCCGTGCGCCGTTGTCCCGGGCCGGGGCGCCGGAGGTCTCCGGCGGGGCCGCGTCAGACCGCGGCCTTTTTCAGGCGGCGGCGCTCGCGCTCGGACAGACCGCCCCAGATGCCGAAGCGCTCGTCGTTGGCGAGCGCGTATTCGAGGCACTCCGAGCGGACCTCACAAGCGAGGCAGACCTTCTTGGCCTCGCGGGTGGAGCCGCCCTTCTCGGGAAAAAAGGACTCGGGGTCGGTCTGGGCGCACAGCGCGCGCTCCTGCCAGCCGAGTTCCTCGTCCGCGTCGTCGACCAGCAGTTGCTGCACCAGCTCGGTCATGTGCGCCCCTCGTCAGTCCTTCGCGTCCCCGTGATGTGGCCGTTACCGATTTCGGCTGAACGACACGAGTGAAATTACAAGTGTGCCGATCCGGGCCAGTCAAGCCGAGATCTGCTATTGGGCCCCTTATTCACTCTGCGGAACCAAGGCTATGCGGAAAGTGTTCAAATCGGCATAAACCAAGACACTCGACAGGGGCCCTGATGGGCGACCACCCCGTCACAGGGGAGGACGTCCGGACGTTCGATCTCGTTCCGACCCGCACCGCGAAGCGAACCGGATCACAGTCGGATCACGAGATCGCAACGGCGTCCGTGCGCCCGGCGGTGCGCTCCATGTGTCCCGGACTCCCGGTGAACAAACCTTTCGTCTCGCAGATGAACCGGATGAGGTGAAACACCTCCCGCATCGCGGACCTCAAGTTGACAGCGGAGGTGTGAACCGGTGTCCTAGGGGGCATGCTCGCGAACCCGGCACTCACCCGGACCCGCTCCGCCGGGTCCCACGGTGCTGCCCGCGCTCGCTGTAGCTGTCGCTGTTTCGGCTGTTGAGCCTCTCCCACCGCTCCGGCCGCATCTGAGTCCACCGACTCGGCTGTTGTTCCCCGCCCGTATCAGGGCTCCCGCCACGCCCGCGACCCGGGCGGACGACTCGCGACATCCAGCCGCCCCCCACTCTCGCCGAGGAATGACCGCGCCCCATGAACAGCGACAGCGACCTGCAGATCGCCGGCGACATCCTGGAAGTACCGCATCTGCTCCAGCCGCCGCGCGAGCACCCGGCCACCGTGGCCGAGTTCGCCGGCCTCGCCCGCTCCATCGCCGCCGACCGCTCCCAGTGGGAGCACCTCGTGCGGTACGACGCGACCTCCCGCTGGTACCACCGGCTGCGCACCGTTCCCCAAGCTCTCGGCTCCGCTCGAGCAGGGGAGACCCCGATCGGCTACGAGGTGTGGCTGCTGTCCTGGGTCCCCGGACAGGGCAGTGGACTGCACGGCCACGGGGGCTCGTCCGGCGTACTGACCGTCCTGCACGGCGCACTGACCGAGCGCACGGAGCGCGGAACCCGCGCGTTGGGTGCGGGGGCGCAGAGGGTCTTCGCGCCGGGTTACGTGCACGAGGTGGTCAATGACGCGCTGGAGCCGGCGGTCAGCCTGCACATCTACTTCCCGGGCCTGACCGAGATGCCCATGCTTCCCGAGTCCCGGCTCCGTGCGGCCGGGGAGACCGGCGATATCGCCGGGGCCACTGGGGGCGCAAAGACCCGCGTCTCGGCGTGCGCGGCGGAGCGCGGCCCGGTGGACACGGTCACCGGCTGATCTCCGGCCGGGGCTCACGACACGGTCACCGGCCGAGCCCGGCGGCCGTCCACGACCGGTCGCGGGTCGTCACCACCGTTCGCAGGACCGTCCCCGTCCGTCACGCGTCGACCACCCCCGCCGAGTCGGCCCGGCGGCTGACACACTGTCTCAATGCGCATTGTGGTTCTGGCAGGCGGCATCGGCGGTGCCCGGTTTCTGCGCGGTCTGAAGCAGGCCGCTCCCGACGCCGACATCACGGTCATCGGCAACACCGGCGACGACATCCACCTCTTCGGGCTGAAGGTCTGCCCGGACCTCGACACGGTGATGTACACACTCGGCGGCGGCATCAACGAGGAACAGGGCTGGGGCCGGGCCGACGAGACCTTCCACCTCAAGGAGGAACTCGCGGCCTACGGCGTGGGCCCTGAGTGGTTCGGGCTCGGCGACCGCGACTTCGCCACGCACATCGTGCGGACGCAGATGCTGGGCGCCGGCTATCCGCTCAGCGCGGTCACCGAGGCGCTGTGCGACCGCTGGAAGCCGGGGGTCCGGCTGCTGCCCATGTCGGACGACCGCGTGGAGACCCATGTCGCCGTCGAACTGGACGGCGAGCGCAAGGCGATCCACTTCCAGGAGTACTGGGTGCGGCTGCGGGCCTCCGTCCCGGCCGAGGCGATCGTGCCGGTGGGCGCCGAGCGGGCGAAGCCGGCCCCCGGTGTCCTGGAGGCCATCGCGGAGGCGGACGTGGTGCTCTTCCCGCCGTCCAACCCGGTGGTGTCCGTCGGCACCATCCTCGCGGTGCCCGGCATCCGGGAGGCCATCGCGAACGCCGGGGTGCCGGTGGTGGGCCTCTCCCCCATCGTCGGTGACGCGCCCGTGCGCGGCATGGCCGACAAGGTGCTCGCGGCGGTCGGTGTGGAGTCGACGGCCGCGGCGGTCGCCGAGCACTACGGCTCCGGGCTGCTGGACGGCTGGCTCGTCGACTCGGTGGACGCGACCGCCGTGGAGCGCGTCGAGGCCGCGGGCATCCGCTGCCGCGCGGTGCCGCTGATGATGACCGACCTGGAGGCGACGGCCCGGATGGCCCGCGAGGCGCTGGCGCTGGCGGAGGAGGTGCGGGGCGCTTGAGCGGCGGGCTTTCCACGAACGAGGCCGGCGAGGCCCTGGGTGGCCTCGCGGCCGACGGTGCACAGGGCTACCGCGTATGGGCCGTGCCCGGACTGCCCGAGATCCGTGAGGGTGACGACCTGGCGAAGGTCATCGCCGCGGCGGAGCCCGGTCTCGCCGACGGGGACGTGCTCCTCGTCACCTCGAAGATCGTGTCCAAGGCCGAGGGCCGGGTCGTCCGGGCGGACGACCGGGAGGCCGCCATCGACGCCGAGACCGTGCGGGTCGTCGCCCGGCGCGGCCCCCTCAGGATCGTCGAGAACCGGCAGGGCCTGGTGATGGCCGCCGCCGGGGTCGACGCCTCCAACACCCCGGCGGGGACCGTGCTGTTGCTGCCGGAGGACCCCGACGCGTCCGCGCGCGCCGTCCGGGACGGGCTGCGGGACGCACTCGGCGTCGACATCGGTGTGATCGTCACGGACACCTTCGGGCGGCCGTGGCGCACCGGACTCACCGATGTCGCCATCGGGGCCGCGGGCGTACGGGTCCTGGACGACCTGCGCGGCGGCACGGACGCGCACGGCAATCCGCTGAGCGCGACCGTCGTCGCCACCGCCGACGAACTGGCCGCGGCCGGTGACCTGGTCAAGGGCAAGGCCGACGGTCTGCCCGTCGCCGTCGTGCGCGGGCTGCCGCACCTGATGGCCGGGGACGACGGCGAGGGCGCGCGGGCGATGGTGCGCGGCGCGCGCGACGACATGTTCCGGCTGGGCACCTCCGAGGCGATACGGGAGGCGGTGAACCAGCGGCGCACGGTGCGGGCGTTCACCGACGAGCCCGTCGACCCCGGTGCCGTACGGCGCGCGGTGGCCGCCGCCGTGACCGCGCCCGCCCCGCACCACACGACACCGTGGCGGTTCGTGCTGCTGGAGTCCGAGGAGTCGCGGACACGGCTGCTGGACGCGATGCGGGAGGCGTGGATCGCCGATCTGCGGCGGGACGGGAAGAGCGAGGAGTCCATCGCGAAACGGGTCCGGCGCGGAGACGTGCTGCGCAACGCGCCGTACCTCGTCGTGCCCTGCATGGTCATGGACGGCTCCCACACCTACGGCCATGCGCGGCGGGACGCGGCCGAGCGGGAGATGTTCGTGGTCGCCACCGGCGCGGGCGTGCAGAACCTGCTGGTGGCGCTCGCCGGGGAGCGGCTGGGCTCGGCCTGGGTGTCGTCGACGATGTTCTGCCGCGACGTCGTACGCGAGGTACTGGGGCTGCCGGAGACCTGGGAGCCGATGGGCGCCGTGGCGGTCGGGCATCCGGCCGAGGAGCCGAGGCCCCGGCCGGAGCGGGATCCTGGGGCGTTCATCGAGGTGCGGTGAGCGCGTGGAGCGCCGGGCGCGGGTCGCCGGGCCCGGACTCGGGACGCGAGGTGCGGACGGTCACCCCCGCGCGGCCGTCGCGCGCTCTACTCTCTTGAGACACGTAGGACACGACTCTCTCAAGACGCCCAGGACACGTAAGACACGTAAGACACGCCAGTTTCCCGGACCTGCCTCCCTAGGACCCCCTCCGTGGCCGGACGCTTCCCTCTCCGCCCCACCCCCACGACCCTGCGCGGTGGGGATGTCGTCGTACCCAGGGGCGTGCCACGGCAGGTCGCGACCCCGGGCCGACGGCGGACCTGGACCCCGACCGGCCCGCTCGATCTCGGGCTGGTGCTGGGGCCGCTCAGGCGCGGACCCGCCGATCCCACGTTCCGGGCGACCCCGGACGGCTCGGTGTGGCGGGCCAGTCACACCCCTCAGGGACCGGGCACCCTGCGCGTCGCGCTGCGGCACGGGAACGCCGAGGCGGAGGCCTGGGGGCCCGGGGCGGAGTGGCTGCTGGAGCAGCTGCCCGAGATGCTCGGCGCGTCGGACGATCCGGGCGCCTTCGAGCCGCGGCACCGGCTGCTCGCGCTGACCTGGAAGCGACGCCCCGGGCTGCGGCTGACGCGCACGGGCCTGGTGCTGGAGTCGCTGATCCCGTCGGTCCTGGAGCAGAAGGTCACCACGGACGAGGCGTACCGGGCGTGGCGGCTGCTGGTACGGAAGTTCGGGGAGCCGGCGCCTGGTCCCTCGCCGGGACGGATGCATGTGATGCCGGCCCCGCGCACCTGGGCCCTGATCCCGTCGTGGGAATGGCACCGCGCCGGTGTCGACGACAAACGGGCGTCGACGATCCTGCGGGCGGTGCGGCTGGCCGCGCGGCTGGAGCAGGCGACGGGGATGGCGCCGGCCGAGGCGCAGGCGCGGCTCGAGGTGGTGCCGGGGATCGGCCCGTGGACCTCCGCGGAGACCGTGCAGCGCAGTCATGGGGCGGCGGACTCGGTGACCGTCGGGGATCTGCATCTGCCGGGGATCGTGGGCTACGCCCTCGCGGGGGACCGGAACGCGGACGACGAGACGATGCTGTCGCTGCTGGAGCCGTACGCGGGGCAGCGGCACCGGGCGGCGCGGCTGATCCTGCTGAGCGGCTCCGTGCCACCGCGCCGGGCCCCGCGGATGCGGCGCGGGGACATCGGGCGGCTGTGACGAAGTGATACGGAGCAGCAGGCAGTAATGAGGAGTACGACGTCGGGGCGAAGGTGCGGGCCGGGGCGGTGCTCCCGGCCCGCCCCGGCCCTCACCAGGTTCTTACTTTCGGCCCCCGGCCGTGCCTCGCCCGCTCGTCCTCACTGGTCCGACGAGAAACGCACCGCGCCCGCGGGGATCCGCGCGTCACACCAGACCCGTACCCCGTCACGGAGTTCGTTGTCCGCGCCGACCACGGCGCCGTCGCCGATGACCGCGCCCGTGAGGACCGAGCGTTCGCCGATCCGGGAGCGCGCGCCGATGAGGGAGTCGGTGATGACCGCACCCGGTTCCACCACCGCGCCGGAGAGCAGCGTGCTGCCCGAGATCCGGGCGCCCTCCCCGACGAACGCGCCCTCGCCCACCACCGTGCCGCCCGTCAGCTTCGCGCCGGTGGCGACCGAAGCCGTCGGCAGGATCAGGCGGTCGCCGCAGCGGCCGGGCACCGCGGGGGACGGGGCGCGGCCCAGGACCAGGTCCGCCGAGCCGCGCACGAAGGCGGCCGGAGTGCCCAGGTCGAGCCAGTACGTCGAGTCCACCATGCCCTGGAGATGGGCTCCGGCGGCCAGCAGGTCGGGGAAGGTCTCCCGCTCCACCGAGACCGGGCGGCCCATCGGGATGGTGTCGATCACCGAGCGGCGGAAGACGTACGCCCCGGCGTTGATCTGGTCGGTGACGATCTCCTCAGGGGTCTGCGGCTTCTCCAGGAACGCCGTGACCCGGCCTGTCTCGTCGGTGGGGACCAGGCCGTACGCCCTCGGATCCGTCACCTTCGTCAGGTGGAGGGAGACGTCCGCGCCCGTCGACTCGTGGGTGTGCACCAGGGCACGGATGTCCAGGCCCGTGAGGATGTCACCGTTGAAGATGAGCACCGGTTCGTCGGGGCCCGAGTGGAGTCGGCTCGCCACGTTGCGGATGGCGCCGCCCGTACCGAGCGGCTCCTCCTCCGTCACGTACTCCAGCCGGAGGCCGAAGGCCGACCCGTCGCCGAAGTACGGCTCGAACACCTCGGCGAGGTAGGACGTGGCGAGCACGATGTGCTCGACTCCCGCCGCCCTGGCCCGCGCCAGCTGGTGCGTGAGGAACGGGACCCCGGCCGCCGGAACCATGGGCTTGGGCGTGTGCACCGTGAGGGGGCGTAGCCGGGTGCCTCTGCCGCCGACCAGGAGGATCGCTTCTGTCACCTGTCGTCTCTGCTTCCTGCCGGGACCGGCCGAACTGTCCATCGGCCGGCCAGTGTATGCAGACCGTGTTATGAGGACCGCTAAAGGCGTTATGAGGACCGTTAGAGGTGCCTTCGACGACAGTGGGGTGTCCTTCGACGGCTGTGTGGGGAAACGCCCCCGCACGCCTTCATACGGATGAACTCGTGCCGCATGTGCGAGACGTCGTGCGGTGTGGTGCCGGTCACCGTACGACGTCACGCGGGCGGTCGCGTACGACGTCCCGCGACCGCCCCCTCCTCAGCGGCCCTGGTAGCGGGCCGCCTTGAGGCGGATCAGGTCGAGTTCGCCGTAGAGCAGCCTTCCAGGGCACTCCGTGGCGAATCCGTCCCGATGGCCGGAGATCACGTTCAGTCGTACGTTCTCGCCCTTTGGGTAGAGATTGCCACCCCCGGACTCCAGATATGTCTTGGCGCGCGGATCCACGCCGAAGAGGCCGAGTTTCCATGCGGTGAGCCGGGCGATGGCGTCCACCGCGGCGGTCGTCGGGGCGGTGGACGTATAGGTGCCGATGACGGCGATCCCCGTGGTGTCGCTGTTGAAACCGAGGGTGTGGGCGCCCATCACGGGCTTCTCCACACCCCCCGCGCGGCCTTCGTAGATGTTTCCGCACCTGTCGACGAGGAAGTTGTAGCCGATGTCGCGCCAGCCGCTGCTCACCACGTGGTAGCGGTAGATACTGCGGATGACGGAAGGGGCCTGGGCGCAGGTGTAGTTGTTGCCCGTGGCGGTGTGGTGCACGAAGGCCGCCTTCACGGTGTCCGTGTAGAGGAAGTCCGGCTCGCGCAGGCTCTCGTCGGCGCCCCAGCCGCTGCGCGAGACGATGCGCGGGCGCGGTGCGACGTACGCCTGCCGGGTGTGCTCCGTGGGCGTGTCCTTCCCGGCCGCCCTCCCCGGCTTCCGCGATTCCTCCGGACCCTTCCAAGGCCCCGGGATCTCCATGTCGTTGAGGGGGGCGAGACCGGCTTCCACGGCGGACGTGATCGTTTCCGCGCCCGTGCCCGCGCCCACGGCCGGGTCCGGGGCGTCCGCGCCCGGAGCGTCCGGCACCTCGGCGGGGCCCGCGGGGCCCGCGAGATCCTCGGGGCTCGTGGGAGCGTCCTCCCCCGGCGCCCGGCCCGGGTCGACCAGTTCGACGTGCAGGCCGTCGGGGAGCCTCGGGGCGCGGGTCTCACCGGATCCGGCCTCGTCGGCGCGGACCGACACCTGCACGCCGTCCGAGGCGCCCACCCACAGCGGCGCCGTCGCTCCGCGCATCCGGCGCGAGCTGCCCTCCCCGCTGCCCGGGTCGGGGCCGTGGTCCTGGTTCCGGGCCTCCAGTTCCTGCCAGCCGGACCACCGGCCCGTGCCTTTGGCCCGGGTGCGGATCCGGACATGGCCGTGAAGTCCGGCGGCCGGGTCGTCCCAGACGACGCCGACCAGGGAGAAGGAACGCACGGTCTGCGGGGCGAGGCCCCGCTCGGTCGCGGCCTCGGGGGCGCGCGAGCCGGTGAGGGCCGCGAGAGGGAGCGACTGGGTGCTGCCGGGGACGGCCGCCCCGGCGACCGGCCCGGCCGCCGTGGCGGGGGACGCCAGAGGCAGGGTGAGTACGGCGCAGCTGACACCGATCGAGGAAGCAAGGAATCCACGCATGACCACGATCTTGGACATAGTCAGACATATATGTCCATCAAGGAACTGACGGGTCGTCGGATCCGCTCGGCCGAACCGGTGGCTCGTCCCACATCCGCCGCGCCGCCCCCGGCCACCGCCCCCGCGTACGCTTGCGCGCGTGAACGCCACCGACCGCACCCCTGCCGACCTGCTGCGTTCCGCGCTCGTCGCGGACCCCTCGCGCCCCCTGGTGACCTTCTACGACGACGCCACCGGCGAACGTGTCGAACTCTCCGTCACCACCTTCGCCAATTGGGTGGCCAAGACCGCCAACCTGCTCCAGGGCGACCTCGCCGCCGAGCCCGGCGACCGGGTCGCGCTGCTGCTGCCGGCTCACTGGCAGACGGCGGTGTGGCTGCTCGCGTGCGCGTCCGTGGGCGTCGTCGCGGACATCGGCGGCGACGCGTCGGCCGCGGACCTCGTCGTCAGCGGGCCCGACACGCTCGACGCGGCGCGCGCCTGCTCCGGGGAGCGCGTCGCCCTCGCCCTGCGCCCCCTCGGCGGACGATTCCCGCAGGTCCCGGCCGGCTTCCTGGACTACGCGGCCGAAGTGCCGGGCCAGGGCGACCGTTTCCAGCCGTACGCGCCCGTCGATCCGCAGGCGGCGGCGCTGATCGTCGCCGGGGCGGAGTACACGGGCGCGGAGGTCGTGGAGCGAGCCCGCGCCGACGCGCCCGCCCTCGGCTTGACCGGACCCGGCTCCCGGCTGCTGTCCGGGCTGCCGTACGACACCTGGGAGGGTCTGAGCGCCGGGCTGTACGCGCCCCTGTCCACCGGCGGCTCGGTGGTGCTCTGCCGACACCTGGACCGGCTCGGCGAGGACGCGCTCGCACAGCGGATCGACAGCGAACGCGTGTCGGCCACCGCCACCGCTCGCTGAGCGGTCCGCCCCGGTCCACCACGCCGCGCACGGCCCTCCCGCCCGCGCCGGAGGGCACCGCACGCCCCCGTCCGGGACGTCCCCCGTTCGGACCAGCAACACCCGCCTTCCGGCCCCGCCCCGGGCCATGGTCGTAAGAGCCCGACACGCTCGTACGCGCAAGGGGGTGCACCCGGCAGTGACGATCCACGGCACCGCGTGGCGGCCACCCCGTCGGCGCCGGCGCTGGGTGCGCCGCTCCGCGCTCGGCCTCGCCGTGCTCGTGCTCGGGACCAGCGGGCTCGCGTGGGCCGCGTACGAGAAGCTGAACTCGAACATCACCGCCGACAACGACGCGGCGTCCGAGCTGGCGCGCTACGAGAAGGAGCGGCCCACCGCCCTGGCGCACGGCGCGCAGAACATCCTGATCATCGGGTCCGACCGGCGGTCGGGTGCCGGGAACGGGCAGTACGGGCGGGACTCCGGGACCGAGCGGTCCGACACCGCGATCCTGCTGCACCTCGCGTCGAACCGGCGCAGCGCCACCTCGGTGTCCCTGCCCCGGGACCTCATGGTGGACGTGCCTGACTGCCGGCGGCCGGACGGCAGCCGTACCCGGCCCGTTTTCACGATGTTCAACCACGCCTTCGCCGCGGGCGGTTCCGCGTGCACGGTGCGCACCGTGGAGAAGCTGACGAACATCCGGATCGACCACTTCATGGTCGTCGACTTCAACGGCTTCAAGGAGATGGTCGACGCCCTCCACGGTGTCACGGTGTGCCTGAAGAGGCCGATCGACGACAAGGACGCCCGGCTGAAGCTGCCCGCGGGCAGGGTGACGCTCGACGGTGAACAGGCACTCGGTTATGTGCGGGCCCGCAAGAGCCTCGGCAACGGCAGTGACACCGAGCGGATGGAACGCCAGCAGCTCTTCCTCGGCGCGCTGGTCGGCAAGGTGCGCCGCAACGACGTCCTGCTGAATCCGGTGACGTTGTATCCCGTGCTGGACGCGGCCACCTCGGCCCTGACCACGGATCCGTCCCTGGCGAGTCTGCGCGGGCTCTACCAGCTTGTGAGAGGGCTGCGAAACCTCGGCGCCGAGCACGTGCAGTTCCTGACCGTCCCGCGCACCCCGTACCCGGGCGATGCCAATCGCGACCAACTCGTGCAGCCCCAGGCGCGGAATCTCTTCGCACGGTTGCGCGCCGACCAGCCCGTCGAGGTCACCAAGGAAGTTCCGGCCGATTCGCCCGGAGAAACGAGCGACAAGGCAGGCGGTTTCGGTGACGGCCCGGAGTCGTACGACAACGGAATGTCCGGCGGAAAGGCCCCTGTTGGGCCCGGTGTTCCGCGACGGAGTCCCGAACCCCCGCCCACTTTCCGCGGGAACACGGCCGCACAGGACGCGTGCGGGTAAAGTGCGGCCCAAGGCGGGGAACGTGTGAGCTAAGAACTCTCTGGGAATTGGGGCGGATTGCCCGGTTGTAGGGGAGTGGAATTTGTCACCGCCGTCGCTGGACGCTGAACTGGGCGGATAGTGTGAGCGAGCTGGTGCCATACCCGTGAGGTCCGTCCTGGGTCACGCACCGACTCAAGAGACCCGTGCGCCTCGAGGGGAAGGCGCCGCGTGGCCCCGACGGAGGATTCGGACAACCGTGGACGCGCAAGGCCGTGGGCGGGCGGACAACATCGACCCCGCAGATCAGTGGGTACTCAACCCGAACACCGGCGAATACGAACTGCGACTGGCCCCTTCCGCACCGCAGTCGGCCGTGCCGAGACCCC
Organism: Streptomyces sp. NPDC001222; assembly: GCF_042896945.1. Classification (NCBI taxonomy): domain Bacteria; kingdom Bacillati; phylum Actinomycetota; class Actinomycetes; order Kitasatosporales; family Streptomycetaceae; genus Streptomyces; species Streptomyces sp. NPDC001222. The sequence goes on along the minus strand of NZ_JBIAXT010000021.1, from coordinate 130,261 downwards.
GCCGGGGCAACCCCCCGCCGGGCGCCCAGGGGGGCACCCGTACCGCGCCCGGATCCCGGGGGCCGGTTCCGAGCACAGCGCCCCCGGACACCGTCCCGGGGCCCCGCCGGCGCCGAGGTGCACCCGAGGAGCCGCCGCCGGGCCGGCGCCGTGGGCGGACCAAGCCCAAGAAGGGCAGGGCGAAGAAGGTGCTGCTGTGGACCGGCGGCAGCATGGCCTTCGTGCTGGTCGCGGTCTCCGCGGCGGGTTACCTCTACATCAAGCACCTCAACGACAACATCACCTCTGTGTCGGACGACGGCGCGAGCACCGGCGGCTTCCAGAAGGACAAGGCGATCAACATCCTGTTGATCGGCACCGACAAGCGCACCGGCCAGGGCAACACGGGATACGGCGACGCCGGCAGCGTCGGGCACGCCGACACCAACATCCTTCTGCACGTCTCCAAGGACCGCTCGAACGCGACCGCTCTGAGCATCCCGCGTGACCTGATCGTCGACGTCCCCAACTGCCCGACGAAGCAGGCGGACGGCACCACGAAGGTCATCCCCGGCACGAAGGGCGTGCGCTTCAACACGAGCCTCGGCCAGGACGACCGCACACCGAGCTGCACCATGCGCACGGTCACCGAACTGACCGGCATCACCCCGGACGACTTCATGGTCGCCGACTTCAACGCGGTCAAGACGCTGACGTCGGCCGTCGGCGGTGTCGACGTGTGTCTGGGCAAGGACATACACGACAGGGACTCGCACCTCAATCTGAAGAAGGGCATGCGCCACATCGAGGGCGAGACGGCGCTGGCCTTCGTACGGACCCGGCACGCCGTGGGCTTCGGCGGCGACCTGAGCCGCATCCAGTTGCAGCAGCAGTTCCTCAGCGCGCTGATGCGCAAGCTGAAGTCCAACTCCACGCTCAGCGATCCGACGAAGATGCTGGACGTGGCGGAGGCCGCCACCAAGGCGCTGACGGTCGACTCGAAGATCGACAGCATCGGCAAGCTGAAGGACCTGGGTCTGGAGCTGGGCAAGCTCAATCCCAAGAACCTGACGTTCACGACGGTTCCGGTCCTCGACAACCCCGCCGACGGCGCGGTCAAGAAGACGGTCATCCTGAACCCCAGCAAGGCGCCCCAGGTCTTCGAGGCGGTCAAGGCGGACGTCTCCTTCACCGCGGTCAAGAAGAAGGAGAAGGCCGCCGTGGACGCCCGGCTCAAAGGCTCCCGCTCGGCCGCCGCCGACATCCGCGTCGACATCTACAACGGCGGCGCCCTGGGCGGCAGCGCGCAGAAGACGCTCGACTGGCTGCAGAACACCGAGGGCGTGACCAAGTCCAGCCAGCTCGGCAACGCGGGCGTCAACCTCGACAAGACGACCCTCGAGTACGCCCCCGACCAGGCCGACCAGGCCCGCAAGCTGGCGGATCTCATGGGCCTGCCCGCGTCGGCGCTCAAGCCGGGCAAGAGCGAGAAGAACGACCAGGGACTGCCCGCGATCGTGCTGACCCTCGGCAAGGACTTCAAGGGCGCCGGGGTACCGCTGACGGCCCCGACCAAGGCACCGGCCGTCGACACCAAGTCCACGGCCGACGAGGTTCAGTGCGCCAAGTGACCTGAGCGGCCCGCGGCGCGTCTAACACGGCGCAAGACCTGCCCCAAGGAGTACATCCTGCGGGGCGGGTCAAGCGTCCTACTGGACGCGGGAACATCTGCGGGGCGCGACGGGCGTCCCGCCCACGACGAAGGTCCCGGGAGCGGCGCGATCAGCCTGCTCCGGGACGGACCCGCTTGCCGGGCGCAGGGTGGGGAGGCAGGGACTTGGTGCAGAGCAAGGTGCGGGGAAAGGGGGCGCGACCACGTGTCCACGACGCCGGTGAACTGGGCTGGGACGAGAGCCTGTACGACGCGAAAGGCGACGGCGCCCAGGACGGCGAGGACACTCCGCCGACCGAACCGCGCGGCGGGGGCCCGGCCGACGGCTCGGGCGGGCACGACAAGACCGACGGGCAGCGCCCACGCCGCAGACGCCGCGCCCTGCGCTGGTCGGCGACGATCCTGGCGGTCCTCATACTCGGCACCGCCGGGGCGGGATACCTCTACTACCAGCACCTGAACGACAACCTGAAGAAGGACGACCTCAACATCGGGGACGCCAAGGACCGGGCGGCCGCACCGAAGCCGAACGCGGCGGGCCAGACCCCGCTGAACATCCTTCTTCTCGGGTCGGACGCCCGTGACACCAAGGAGAACCAGCAGCTCGGCGGCGCCAAGGACACCTTCGGGACGCCGCCCCGCGCGGACGTCCAGATCCTGCTGCACGTCTCCGCCGACCGCACCAACATGTCGGTGGTCAGCATGCCGCGCGACACCCTGCTGTCCATCCCCAAGTGCACCGACTCCAAAGGGCATGTCTACCCGGCGTCGCAGCAGTGGATCACGAACGACTCACTGGGCCGCGGCGGTCCCGGCTGCTCCGTCGCCACCTGGGAGAAGCTCACCGGCATCCATATCGACCACTTCATCATGGTCGACTTCTCGGGTGTGGTCTCGATGGCCGACGCGGTCGGCGGCGTCCCCGTCTGCGTCGACAAGAACATCTACTCGCACACCTCCTCCGGCCATGGCTCGGGCCTGAAGCTCAAGGCGGGCACCACCTACGTCAAGGGCACGCAGGCCCTCCAGTGGCTGCGCACCCGCTACGGGTTCGAGGACGGCAGCGACATCGCCCGCACCAAGGCCCAGCACCAGTACATGAGCGCGATGGTCCGCGAGCTGCGCGCCAACGCCACGCTGAACAACCCTGACAAACTGCGCAAACTCGCCGAGACCGCCACCCAGTCGCTCACCGTCGACAAGGGCCTCGGTACGGTCGCGAAACTCTACGACCTGAGCACCGAGTTGAAGAAGGTGCCCACCGACCGCATCACCATGACCACGATGCCGTACGACTACGTCGGGGAACGCGTGGTGCCCAAGCCGGGGGACGCGGACAAGCTGTTCCGTCTGGTGCGCGAGGACATCGCGCTCGACGGCAAGGGCACGAAGAAGAAGCCCACGCCCCAGGCGGCCACGGCCCCCACGGACAGCGACGACAAGATCGCGGTCCAGGTGCAGAACGGCACCGGCACCTCCACGCTCGCCCCGGCCCGCGGGCGGGCGAGCGCCGTGGCCCAGTTGCTCGTCGGCAAGGGCTTCGGCGAGGCCAGCGCGGACGCCTCGACGGTGCTCTCCGAGGACAAGACGGTGATCCGCTACCCGAGCGCGGATCTGAAGGGCGACGCCGAGCGAGTCGCCAAGGTCCTGGGCATCCCCGCGAGTTCGGTGGTGAAGTCCACGGACGTCTCCGGGGTCACCCTGGTCGTGGGCGCCGACTGGCGGTCGGACGCCGCGTACAAGGCGCCGAAGGAGGACGACAAGACCCCGACGACGGCGAACGTTCTCAACGGGGCGACGAAGCAGTGCATGACGGTGGATCCCCACTACACCTGGTGACCGCCGCCCCTGTCCGGTGACCGCGACGCGTAGGGCCCCTCTCCATTGCGGAGAGGGGCCCTACGCGGTTGCCGACGCGCTCAGCGGGAGGCGACGACCGCCGGCCGCCGGGACGCGATGACCTTCTTCGCCAGCGACTTCGGGCTGGTCAGAAAGCCCCAGCCCCAGGACATGTGCATGGTCGCGAGGGCGACGGGGATCCGCAGCCGCGCCGGCAGCGGCAGGCCCCTGCCCGCGGGGACGGAGCCCAGGACGATCGCCGCGAGATAGCCGCCCGGGATCACGAAGGCCCAGGGGGTCAGCGCGGCGCCCGCCACGACACCGGCCGCTATCGCGCACACCGCGGTCGGCGGGGCGAGGTAGCGCAGGTTGATGGAGCCCTCGTGGTACCGGGCGACCACGTGCCGCCAGCGGCCGTAGTCCTTGTACTGCTTGGCCAGCGCCCGCACGCTCGGCCGGGGCCGGTAGGACACCTTCAGCTCGGGCGAGAACCAGATGAGGCCGCCCGCCTCGCGGATGCGGAAGTTGAGCTCCCAGTCCTGGGCGCGGATGAACTCCTCGTTGTAGCCGCCCTGCTGCTCCAGCGCCTCGCGCCGGAAGACACCGAGGTAGACCGTCTCCGCCGGAGCGGCCTGGCCACCGGTGTGGAACGCGGCGTTGCCGACCCCGATCTTCGAGGTCATGGCCGCGGCGACCGCGTGCTCCCAGGCGTTCTCGCCCTCGGCGTGCATGATCCCGCCGACGTTCTGCGCCCCGGTCTCCTCCAGGAGGCGGACGGCGGTCGCGATGTAGTTCGGCGAGAGCATGCCGTGGCCGTCCACGCGCACCACGATCGGGTGGCGGGAGGCCTTGATCGCGGCGTTGAGCGCGGCGGGCGTCCGTCCGGTCGGGTTCGGGACCGTGTGCACCCGCGGGTCCTCGCGGACCAGCTCGGCCGCGATCTCGTCCGTGCGGTCCGCGGAGGGACCGAGGGCGATCACGACCTCCATCTCGCCGGCGTACTCCTGGGCGAGGATCGCTTGGACGGCTCCGCGCAGATGCCGTTCCTCGTTGAGCACGGGCATGATCACGGAAACGGCGGGGAGTCGCACGTCGGGATTGGCGTTCATAGGAGGCTCACGTTACCGCGAACGGGGGACACCGGTGCGCGCCGCCCGGGCGCTGCCCGGGGCCCCGGAACCTGTCGGCTTACGGTGCCCAGGGATGCCCCATCCAGCTCCGCGGAGGTCTCCCCCGTGCCCACCCCGACCCGCTCGCCCGCGCGCCCTCGGCCGGCCCGCAGCTCACCCGCCCGGCGGCCGCCCGTACGGCGGAGGAAGACCCGCTGGACCATGCGGGCGGTCACCGCGCTCTCCGTGGTGGTGCTCGCGTCGGCCGGCATCGGGCATGCGGTGATCACCGGCCTCGACGAGGGCATCGGCCGGATCGACCCCTTCAAGGACATGAAGGACCGTCCCGAGGCGGGCCACGGGATGAACGTCCTGCTGGTGGGCACCGACGGCCGCGACAGGATCACGGAGAAGGAGCGGCACAGATTCCGGCTCGGCGGCGCGCCCTGCCACTGCACCGACACGATCATGATCGTGCACCTCTCGGCGGACGGGAACCGGGCGACCGTGGTCAGCCTGCCGCGTGACTCCTACGCGGAGGTGCCGACGCGCACCGCGCACCCCGGGCGGCGGCGGGAGACCCACCCGATCCGGCTGAACGCGGCCTACGCGGAGGGCGGCCCGAACCTGACCGTGCGCACCGTCGAGCACATGACCCATCTGAAGATCGACCACTATCTGGAGGTCGACTTCATCAGCTTCATGAAGACCGTGGACGTGCTCGGCGGGGTCCGGGTGTGCACCCCGCAACGGCTGAAGGACCCCTACACCGGGCTGGACCTGTCCCCCGGCACCCATGTTCTGAGCGGCGGCCAGGCCCTGCAGTACGTGCGCTCACGCCATGTCGACGGCGCCTCCGACCTGGGCCGGATGCAGCGGCAGCAGAAGTTCCTTGCGGCGCTGATCGACCGGGCGACCTCCTCCGGCCTGCTGCTGAACCCGCTGAGGCTCCGGGAGGTGGCCCGGGCGGCACTCGGCTCGGTGCGGGCGGACCCGGGCTTCGGCACCGGCCAGCTGCTCGACCTGGGCCGGGTGATGCGGAACTTCTCACCCCGCTCGTCGGAGTTCACGACCGTGCCGATCGGGCAGATGACCTACGAGGTCAAGGGCCTCGGCTCGACCGTGAAGTGGGACGACGCGAAGGCGCGGGCGCTGTTCACGTCACTGCGCGACGACAGGCCGCTCGCCCCGTCCAGGCCGCCGCGCAAGAAGGGCCCCGCCGCGGTCGAGGTGGAGGTGGACCCCCGGCAGATCCAGGTCCAGGTGGAGAACGGGACGGCCACCGAGGGGCTCGGCAAGCGGGTGGACGACGGCCTCGCGGCCACCGGGTTCCGCACCACGCACCGGCCGGCGAGCGCGGCGGGCAAGGCCGCACAGCGCACGGCCGTCGTCTACGACCCGCGCTGGGACCGCTCGGCGAAGGCCCTCGCGGCGGCCCTGCCGGGCAGCGAGCTGCGCCCCACACCCGGGCAGGGGCCGACGCTGAAAGTGATCGCGGGGGCCGACTTCAAGGAGGTGCAGCCGGTGCGGACGCCCCCTCCCCCGCCCGCGCCCGGGGCGGCACCGGCGGTGGTGACCGGGGACGAGGTGGTGTGCCCGTAGGAGCCCGGCCGGCCGGACGCGGGGAGCCGTGGTCACTAAGTCACACCGCGCAGCCGTCGACCCCCGGGCCGTCACTCCTCGTAGCCCTGTGCCGTCCTCTTCTCCCGCAGTTCCTTGATCGCGCGGCGGCGCGCCAGCCGGTGGGTGCGGCGGATCTGCGCCTCCTGGTGGCGGCGCCGGTCCCGGTCCGTCTCCGGGACCACCGGCGGCACCGGCCGCGGCTTGCCGTCGGAGTCGACGCCGGCGAAGACCAGATATGCGGAGCCCACGTGGGTGGCCGGCGTGGACTCGTTCCAGCGCTCGGCCAGCACCCGCACCCCGACCTCCATGGAGGTGCGGCCGGTCCAGTTGACCTGGGCCTTCACATGAACCAGATCACCGACCCTGACCGGCTCCAGGAAGACCATCTCGTCCATCGACGCGGTGACGGCCGGGCCACCGGAGTGCCGGCCGGCCACGGCGCCCGCCGCGTCGTCGACGAGTTTCATGATCACGCCGCCGTGCACCGTGCCCAGGAGATTGGTGTCGTTGTGGGTCATGATGTGGCTGAGGGTGGTGCGGGACGCGGAAGTGGGCTTCCCGGGTATGTCACCCGCTTTTTCGCCCGGAACTTCTGATTCCGGGGTGGTGGCCAGGTCTGTCATGCGGTCCACCATATGCCGGGCGGCCGCTGCGGAGACTTTGTGTCAGCTTCGCAACAGCCCTGACCCCGTTCTCCTCGGCCCCTTGTCGGGCCCATACCGGGACCCTGCACACTGGGGCGCATGAACGATTGGCCCGAGGCATGGTCCGACGACAACCGCGGCAACCGCTACGGACGCGGCAGCGGCAGCGCGCAGCCTGAGAGCGCCCGCGTGATGCGCCAGGTCCGGCGCCAGCCGGGTGGCCCGGGCGGTCCTCAGGCCGCACCGCCGTACGGCGGGATTCCGCAGCAGCCGACGTACGACCAGGGCTACGGCGGCTACGACAGCGACTACAACACCGGCCAGGTCTACGGCACCCCGGGCGGCGGCCCCCAGGGGCCGGGCGGCTACGGCCCGGGACCCGGGCGCCCGGCGCCGAACTGGGGCCGTCGGATCAAGTGGACCGCGATCACCCTGGTCACCCTGCTGGTGGTGACGTCGGTGGCCACGTACTTCTGGGCCGACTCCAAGCTCCACCGGGACGTCGACCTCTCCAAGGTCATCGACCGTCCGGCCGCCGGCAAGGGCACGAACTACCTGATCGTCGGCTCCGACAGCCGCGCGGGCATGTCGGACGACGAGAAGAAGAAGCTCCACACGGGGTCCGCCGAGGGCAAGCGGACGGACTCGATGATGATCCTGCACGTCGGCGACAACGGCGACACCCTGGTGTCGCTGCCCCGTGACTCGGATGTGGAGATACCCACATACAAGGGCTCGACGTCCGGCAAGGTCTACCAGGGCAAGGGCCGCCACACGAAGCTGAACGCGGCCTACGCGGAGGACGGCCCCGAGCTGCTGGTCCGCACCGTCGAGTACAACACCGGCCTGCACATCGACCACTACGTGGAGATCGGCTTCGCGGGCTTCGCGAACATCGTGGACGCGGTCGGCGGTGTCGAGATGACCATCGACAAGGGCTTCAAGGACAAGTACTCGGGCGCCGACTTCAAGGCGGGCAAGCAGACGCTGAACGGCGAGCAGGCCCTCGCCTTCGTCCGTACCCGGCACGCCTTCGCCACCAGCGACCTGCAGCGCACGAAGAACCAGCAGAAGTTCCTCTCCGCGCTGGCGCACCAGGTCGCCACCCCGTCCACGATCCTCAACCCCTTCGCCCTCTACCCGACGATGAGCGCGGGCCTGGACTCCCTGACGGTCGACAAGGACATGAGTCTGTGGGACCTGGGGTCCATGTTCTGGGCGATGAAGGGCGTCAGCGGCGGCGACGGCACATCGATGAACATGCCGGTCTCCGGCTCCACCGGCGGCAATCTGGTGTGGGACAAGTCCAAGGTCAAGACGCTGGTGGACGAACTGAAGAACGACGAGAAGGTGACGGTCACGGGCAACTGAGCCGTCCGTCCACCGGGCAGGGGCCCCGCCGAGAGGTTCGGCGGGGCCCTTCACGTTCCGGCGGGGCCGCCGGCCGCCGTGCCGGGGGTCAGGAGGCGCAGAGGCAGAACGGGTGCCCGGCGGGGTCCGCGTACACCCGGAAGGTGCGCGCGCGGTCCTCCACGTCCAGCGGCCGGGCGCCCAGCGCGAGCACACCCCGCTCCGCGGCGTCCAGGTCGTCGACCACCAGGTCCAGATGGAACTGCTGCGAGTCGTCGGGGGACGGCCACTTCGGCGGTACGTGGCCGGGCGCCTCCTGGAACGCCAGCGACTGGCCACCGGGCACCTTCAGGTCCACCCACTCGCCGTTGTCCTCCACCGTGCCGCCCAGCACCTCGGCGTAGAAACCGGCGAGGGCGCGCGGGTCGGGGCAGTCCAGGACGACGACGTCCAGCTTGGCGAGCGCCATGACTTCCTCCTCGGAGTCCTGATCGTCAGTGTTACCTGTAGAGCCGGTCAACCGGTAACGGCGCCGGTTACCCCATACTGGCGGACAGGAGGTAACGTCGCAAGCGAAATGAGAGAGGTGGCGTCGCAGGCATGAGGGCACAGAGGTCGCGGAGATGACGGACAGAGCCCCCGCTCCCGGCGGCCTCGCCCTGGTGGAGGCCCTGGTCAACACCCTGGACCTGGAGTCGGGCGAGGACCGCCTGGACACGCCGGAAGGGCGCGCCGAGCTCGGCGTCACGGAAGCCGGACTGGCGGACGTACGCGCACTGCGGGAGTCGTTGCGCGCCGTCTGCCTGGCCCACGCGGGACATCCCCCGCACCGCGAGGTGACGCCCCTGGGCGCGCTGCTGGCGCGGGCACCGCTACTGGTGGCCGTCAACGAGCGGGACGGCTCGGCAGCCCTCGCCCCCGCCGACACGGGCGATCTGCCGTCCCGGGTGGCGGCCGCCGTCGCGGAGGCGCTCACGGCGGGCACCTGGCTGCGCCTCAAGGCCTGTGAACTGCCCGACTGCCACTGGGCGTACTACGACCGCAGCCCGGCCGGCAAGGGCCGCTGGTGCTCGATGTCGGTGTGCGGGGCGCGCGCGAAAATGCGACGATACCGGGCGAAATAGACGCACGGTTCACAGGGTTGGGCACTCGCCGCTCACACGCCCGGACCGTGGTGCAGAATGCACAGGACGCCGGTCCGGCCGACTGAGCCTCGGCCGGACCGGTGTCACCCTCTTCTCGTACCTTCTCGGCCCCTCTTACGCGGTCGGGCGGCCCATCGCGCGGTACGTCCATCCGGCCCGGCGCCACAGCTCGGGGTCGAGCGCGTTACGGCCGTCGAGGATCACCCGGGAGGTCGCGACCGCGCCGAGCTCGGCCGGATCCAGCTCGCGGAACTCCCGCCACTCCGTCAGGTGCAGCACGACATCGGCGCCCCCGACCGCCGCCAGGGCCGAGTCCGCGTACCCGAGCGTGGGGAAGATCCGCCGCGCGTTCTCCATGCCCTTGGGGTCGTAGACCGTGACCTGGCCGCCCTGGAGGTGTATCTGCCCGGCGACGTTCAGCGCCGGCGAGTCGCGGACGTCGTCGGAGTCCGGCTTGAAGGTGGCGCCGAGCACCGCGACCCGCTTGCCGAGGAAGGAGCCGCCGCCCACCGCCTCGCGCGCCATCTCGACCATCTGGCCGCGGCGGCGCATGTTGATGGAGTCGATCTCGCGCAGGAAGGTCAGCGCCTGGTCGGCGCCCAGCTCGCCCGCGCGCGCCATGAACGCCCGGATGTCCTTCGGCAGACAGCCGCCGCCGAAGCCGATGCCGGCCCGCAGGAACTTCTTGCCGATCCGGTCGTCGTGCCCGATGGCCTCCGCGAGCTTGGCCACATCGCCGCCCGCGGCCTCGCACACCTCCGCCATCGCGTTGATGAAGGAGATCTTGGTGGCGAGGAAGGAGTTCGCGGAGGTCTTCACCAGCTCCGCGGTCGGGAAGTCGGTCACCACGAAGGGCGAGCCCCCGGCGACCGGGGTCGCGTACACCTCGCGCAGCAGCTTCTCCGCCCGCTCGCTGCGCACGCCGACCACGATCCGGTCGGGGTGCAGCGTGTCCTGGACGGCGAAGCCCTCCCGCAGGAACTCCGGGTTCCAGGCCAGCTCGGCGTCCCGGCCCGCGGGCGCGTGCTCGGCGAGACAGGCGGCCAGCCGGTCCGCGGAGCCGACCGGCACGGTCGACTTGCCGACGACGAGGGCGGGGCTCGTCAGATGCGGCGCGAGGGAGGCGACCGCGGCGTCCACGTAGGACATGTCGCAGGCGTACTCGCCGTGCTTCTGCGGGGTGTTCACACAGATGAAGTGGATGTCGCCGAACGCGGCCACCTCGGCCCAGTCCATGGTGAACCGCAGCCGCCCGGTGGCGCCCTCGATGCCCGCGACATGCTTGCGGAGCAGTTCCTCCAGCCCCGGCTCGTACATGGGGACCTCGCCCCGCTGGAGCATCTCGATCTTCTCGGGAACGACATCGAGACCCAGCACCTCGAACCCCAGCTCGGCCATGGCCGCGGCGTGTGTGGCGCCGAGATAGCCGGTACCGATCACGGTGATCTTCAGGCTCATGCGGTGCTCCAGGAAAAGCGGCGGTGAATCGGTGCCCGAGCATAGCCGGGCACCTCGGCGGGCAGGTTTCCCGCTGTCGCCAAGCTCACGTATCCCTCGCGTGGGCGTACCCCTAAAATTTGGGTTACTTAACGGTAATTAGCGTCAGCACAGCCTCTTTGGAGCGTGAGAGACCTTGGCCGGATCGGCTGACTTCGACCTGTACCGCCCGTCCGAGGAGCACGACATGCTCCGCGACGCCATCCGCTCGCTGGCCGAGGCCAAGATAGCGCCGCACGCCGCCGCGGTGGACGAGGAGGCCCGCTTCCCGCAGGAGGCGCTGGAGGCCCTCGTCGCCAATGACCTGCACGCGGTGCACGTGCCCGAGGAGTACGGCGGCGCGGGCGCGGACGCGCTCGCCACGGTCATCGTGATCGAGGAGGTGGCCCGCGCGTGCGTGTCCTCCTCCCTCATCCCGGCCGTGAACAAGCTCGGTTCGCTGCCCGTGATCCTCTCCGGCTCCGAGGAGCTGAAGAAGAAGTACCTGGGCCCGCTGGCCAAGGGCGACGCGATGTTCTCGTACTGCCTGTCCGAGCCGGAGGCGGGCTCCGACGCGGCCGGTATGAAGACGCGGGCCGTGCGCGACGGCGACCACTGGGTGCTCAACGGCGTGAAGCGCTGGATCACCAACGCGGGCGTCTCCGAGTACTACACGGTCATGGCGGTGACCGACCCCGAGAAGCGCTCCAAGGGCATCTCCGCGTTCGTCGTCGAGAAGTCGGACGAGGGTGTCTCCTTCGGTGCCCCGGAGAAGAAGCTCGGCATCAAGGGCTCCCCCACCCGCGAGGTCTACTTCGACAACGTCCGCATCCCGGCGGACCGGATGATCGGCGAGGAGGGCACGGGCTTCGCCACGGCGATGCGCACGCTCGACCACACCCGCATCACCATCGCCGCTCAGGCCCTCGGTGTCGCTCAGGGCGCCCTCGACTACGCCAAGGGCTATGTCAAGGAGCGCAAGCAGTTCGGCAAGCCGATCGCCGACTTCCAGGGCATCCAGTTCATGCTCGCCGACATGGCCATGAAGGTCGCCGCCGCCCGCGCCCTGACCTACCAGGCCGCGGCCGCCTCGGAGCGCGGCGACGGCGACCTCACCTTCCAGGGCGCCGCCGCCAAGTGCTTCGCCTCGGACGTGGCGATGGAGGTCACCACGGACGCCGTCCAGCTTCTCGGCGGTTACGGCTACACCCGTGACTACCCGGTCGAGCGCATGATGCGCGACGCCAAGATCACGCAGATCTACGAGGGCACGAACCAGGTCCAGCGGATCGTGATGGCGCGCAACCTGCCGTAGCGCGCGCCCCGTCGCGGCAATGCGCGGTGGGTTCCGGGGCACCCTGCGGGGTGCCCCTTTTCCTCGTACGGCAGGGTGGGGACATGAGTGATCCGGCGACGGCGGAGCTGCCGTCCTTTCCGTACCACCCGGACCCCCTGGCCACCGGTGCGGTGGTCGCCGGGGACACGGAGTGTCTGTGCTGCGGGCTGCGGCGCGGATATGTGTACGTGGGGCCCGTGTACGCGGTGGCGGACATCCGCGCCGAGCTGTGCCCCTGGTGCATCGCCGACGGCAGCGCGGCGGAGCGGTTCGGGGCGCAGTTCACGGAGGTGACGGGCGAGGCGCCGAAGTCGGTGGTGCGTACCGTGGAACGGCGTACGCCGGGGTTCGCCGGCTGGCAGCAGGAGCGCTGGCTGACGCACTGCGGGGACGCGGCGGCGTATCTGGGCCGCGCGGGCGCCCAGGAGCTGGCGGACCATCCGGAGGCCGCGCAGAGCCTGCGCGAGACGCTGGGCGAGTCGTTCTTCGCGTCGCTGGACGCCGACGGCCAGCCCACCGCGTATCTGTTCCGCTGCCGCAGCTGCGCTCAGCACCTGGCCTACGCGGATTTCACCTGACGGACGAACAGGGGCGCCGGCAGTCGCGGCGCCCCCTCGTCTCAGCCGTCCAGTTCCTCCAGCGTCGCGTTCGACGGACCCCGGCGCTCCTTCAGGTCGCGGGCCACGTCCTCGGCCGCGCCCAGCACCCGTACGGAGTTCTGCCAGGTCAGCTTGGCCAGGTCGGAGGTCGACCAGCCGCGGTCCAGCAGTTCCGCGATCAGGTTCGGGTAGCCGGAGACATCGTTCAGGCCGTCCGGCGTGAACGCGGTGCCGTCGTAGTCGCCGCCGATGCCGAGATGGTCGACGCCCGCCACCTCGCGCATGTGGTCCAGGTGATCGGCGACCGTCGCGGCCGTGGCGATCGGGCGCGGGTTGCGCTCCTCGAAGGCGTGGTGCACCTTCATCGCCTCGGCGGTGGTGTCGAGGTGGTGGAAGCCGTGCGCCCGCATGTTCTCGTCCGCCGCGGCCGTCCAGTCGACGGCCGCCTGGAGGACGAACTTCGGCACGAACGTCACCATCGCCACACCGCCGTTGGCGGGGAGGCGTTCCAGGACGTCGTCGGGGATGTTGCGCGGGTGGTCGCACACCGCCCGGGCGGAGGAGTGCGAGAAGATCACCGGGGCGTCCGTCGCGTCCAGCGCGTCCCGCATGGTCGTCGCGGCGACGTGCGAGAGGTCGACGAGCATGCCGAGGCGGTTCATCTCGCGCACGACCTCGCGGCCGAACCGGGTGAGACCGCCGGCCACCGGCGCGTCGGTCGCCGAGTCCGCCCACGCGACGTTGTCGTTGTGCGTGAGCGTCATATAGCGCACGCCCAGCTCGTACAGCCCGCGCAGGGTGCCGAGGGAGTTCGCGATGGAGTGGCCGCCCTCCGCACCCATCAGGGAGGCGATACGGCCCTCCGCGCGCGCCGCCTCCATGTCGGCGGCGGTCGAGGCCGCACGCAGGTCCGCCGGGTGACGGTCTATCAACTGACGTACGCAGTCGATCTGTTCGAGGGTCGCGGGGACCGCGTCGGGAAGGTCGGCGCGCACGTACACCGACCAGTACTGCGCACCGACGCCGCCCTCGCGCAACCGCGGGATGTCGGTGTGCAGATGGGCGTTCTGGTGGGTGGCGATGTCACGGGCGTCGAGGTCGTAGCGGACCTGTTCGCGCAGCGCCCAGGGCAGGTCGTTGTGCCCGTCGACGACCGGGAACCCGCGCAGGAGTTCGCGCGCCGCTTCGAGTGAGCTGCTCATGGCGGTCACTTCCCCGTGCCGAAGCCGAAACCGGCGGCCGCGCCGTCGACCTTGGCGCGCAGCCGCTTGCCCTTCTCGGTGGCCTGGTCGTTCAGGTCGTGCTGGAAGTCCCGCATCCTGCCGAGGAGTTCCTCGTCGTGCGCGGCGAGGATGCGGGCCGCGAGCAGACCGGCGTTGCGGGCACCGCCCACCGAGACCGTGGCGACGGGCACGCCGGCCGGCATCTGCACGATCGACAGCAGCGAGTCCATGCCGTCCAGGTACTTCAGCGGGACGGGGACGCCGATGACCGGCAGCGGGGTGACGGAGGCCAGCATGCCGGGGAGATGGGCGGCACCGCCGGCACCGGCGATGATCACCTTCAGACCGCGGTCCGCGGCGTGCTCACCATAGGTGATCATCTCGCGCGGCATGCGGTGCGCGGAGACGACGTCGACCTCGTAGGCGATCTCGAACTCGTCGAGGGCCTTGGCGGCGCCCTCCATGACGGGCCAGTCGGAGTCCGACCCCATGACAATGCCTACGACCGGGCTCATTCCGTGATCGTCCCTCTCAGATAGCCGGCAGCGTGACGGGCGCGCTCCAGCACGTCGTCGAGGTCGTCGCCGTAGGTGTTGACGTGGCCCACCTTACGGCCCGGCTTCACGTCCTTGCCGTACATGTGGATCTTCAGCTGAGGGTCGCGGGCCATGCAGTGCAGGTACGCGGAGTACATGTCGGGGTAGTCGCCGCCGAGGACGTTGACCATGACGGTCCACCTGGCACGGGGGCGGGGGTCGCCGAGCGGGAGGTCGAGGACCGCCCGTACATGGTTGGCGAACTGCGAGGTGATCGCGCCGTCCTGGCTCCAGTGGCCGGAGTTGTGCGGGCGCATCGCCAGCTCGTTGACCAGGATGCGGCCGTCGCGGGTCTGGAACAGCTCGACGGCGAGGTGCCCGACGACCCCGAGCTCCTTGGCGATCCTCAGGGCCAGCTCCTCGGCCTTGAGCGCCAGTTCCTCGGCGAGACCGGGGGCGGGGGCGATCACGGTGTCGCAGACCCCGTTGACCTGCTGCGACTCCACCACGGGGTAGGCCACGGCCTGACCGTGCGGCGAGCGTACGACATTGGCGGCCAGCTCCCGGACGAAGTCGACCTTCTCCTCGGCGAGGACGGGCACACCGGCGCGGAACGGCGCGGCGGCCTCCTCGGCCGACCGTACGACCCACACGCCCTTGCCGTCGTAACCGCCGCGGACGGTCTTCAGGACGACCGGGAAGCCGTCGCCCTCCGCGGCGAACGCGGCCACGTCCGCCGGGTCGCTCACGATCCGGTGGCGTGGGCACGGCACTCCGATCGCGTCGAGCTTCGCCCGCATCACGCCCTTGTCCTGCGCGTGCTCGAGCGCGTCCGGGCCGGGGCGCACGGGGATGCCGTCCGCCTCCAGGGCCCGCAGATGCTCGGTGGGCACATGTTCGTGATCGAAGGTGATCACGTCGCAGCCCCGCGCGAAGGCACGCAGCGTGTCCAGATCGCGGTAGTCGCCGACGACCACGTCATGGACGACCTGCGCCGCGGAGTCCTGGGGGGTGTCACTGAGGAGCTTGAACCTGATGCCGAGCGGGATGCCCGCCTCGTGTGTCATACGAGCGAGCTGGCCACCGCCGACCATGCCGACTACCGGGAAAGTCACGCCCCTAGGGTATCGGCCGCGCCAAAGAGGCCGGATTCCGTCCCTCGCCGGGCTTTCTTTCCGTCCTCATGTACTCGTCCACGGGCGTCGTCCACGGCCGCTGGTTAGCATGGCGGGGTTGACGGTACCGCTCGGCGCGCCGTGCCGACCGGCCGATACGACGGAGCGATGCATCCGATCGGCCCATCCGACGGATGCGTCAGGCCGCTGTCAACGACCGATACGACCGACCCGACGGGGGCTGGCAACACCATGGGCAGTGGTTCCACGGGCCTGCAGGACAAACCCCGAGGCGCGGTGCGCCGGCAGGTCGAGCAGATGATGCGCGAGATCGCCAAGTTCGGGGCGGTCGGCGGCGCGGGCCTGCTCGTCAACCTGCTGGTGTTCAACCTGGTGCGCAACGTCACCGGTCTGCAGGTGGTCCGGGCGAGTGTCATCGCCACGGTCGTCGCGATCGTCTTCAACTACATCGGGTTCCGCTACTTCACCTACCGGGACCGGGACAAGAACGGCCGTACCCGCGAGGTGGGGCTGTTCCTGCTGTTCAGCGCCGCGGGCCTGTTGATCGAGAACGGCGTGCTGTACGCGGCGACGTACGGGTTCGGCTGGGACACCCCGCTGCAGAGCAACATTTTCAAGTTCCTCGGCATCGGCCTCGGCACCCTGTTCCGCTTCTGGTCGTACCGCTCGTGGGTCTTCCGGACGATGCCGGCCGGGGAGGCCGTGGCGGGCGCCGAGTCGATACTCGAGCAGGCGGAGAAGGACCAGCGCATCAACCGCTGACCTCGGACCTCCCGGCTCACCTGACCGTCGGCTCCGGTTCGTCGTCCGGCGGGGGCATCCTGAGCGGGGTGCGGGACAGGAACAGGCCGAAGACCGGAGGCTTGGTCTGGAGCATCTCCAGCCGGCCGCCGTCGGCCTCCGCGAGGTCCCGGGCCACCGCGAGGCCGATGCCCGTGGAGTTGCGGCCGCTGATCGTGCGCTCGAAGATGCGGGACCCCAGCTCCGGCGGGACGCCCGGCCCCTCGTCGGTGACCTCCACGACCGCCTGGTTGCCGGTGACACGGGTGCGCAGCGCCACCGTGCCGCCGCCGTGCATGAGGGAGTTCTCGATCAGGGCCGCCAGCACCTGCGCGACCGCGCCCGGTGTGCCCACGGCCCGCAGATGCCGCTTGCCCGAGCTGACGATCGCCCGTCCCGCGCTGCGGTAGGCGGGGCGCCACTCGGCGAGCTGCTGCTGGATGACCTCGTCCAGGTCGAAGGAGACCGCGGAGCCGGTGCGCGGGTCGCGGGCGTTCGTGAGCAGCCGTTCCACCACGTCCGTGAGCCGCTCCACCTGCGTCAGCGCGATGGTCGCCTCCTCCTTGACGGTGTCGGGGTCATCCGTGAGGGTGATCTCCTCCAGCCGCATCGACAGGGCGGTGAGCGGCGTGCGCAGCTGGTGGGAGGCGTCGGCGGCGAGCCGCCGCTCGGCCGTCAGCATGCGCCCGATCCGCTCGGCGGAGGCGTCGAGGACATCGGCGACCCGGTCCAGCTCGGGGACGCCGTACCGCTTGTGGCGCGGGCGGGGATCGCCGGAGCCGAGGCGCTCCGCGGTCTCCGCGAGGTCGGTGAGCGGCGAGGCGAGGCGGTTGGCCTGGCGCACGGCGAGCAGGACCGCGGCGATGATCGCGAGCAGCGCCACCAGCGCGATGATCAGCAGTGTGCGGCCGACCTCGCGGGTCACGGCGGAGCGGGGCTCCTCGACCCGTACGCTCTCGCCCCGCTCGCCCTCGGCCGTGGCGTGGATGACGTCACCGGCCGGTTTGGCGCCGATCTGGATGGGAGCCTGGCCGGGGATGTCGATGAGCGCGTAGCGATCCCCGGTGACCTGGGCCTCGAAGACCTCGCGGTTGACCTTCTCGTGGCCGAGGAGCCGGCTGTCCACGATGCTCGCGAGCCGCAGCGCCTCGGAGTCGACGCGTTCCTGAGCGCTGTTGCTGATCGTCCGGGTCTCGACGATCACGAGGGAGACCCCGAAGACGGCGATCACGACGAGGACGACGGCGAGGGTGGACTGGATGAGACGACGACGCACGGGGCCCTCCGGGCGATGGCTTTACGACGACCAGTGTGCCCCGGACACGCCGGCACCCCGCGAGGGGCGGCGGCCTTCGACGGGCAGCGAGCCGTGCCGTCGTACGGCTCGGCCGTCGTGGGCGCGGCCGTGGCGGGGTGACGCGCGTAGCCACGCGCGCCGCGTCCCGCCGTTCCGGCCGTGCCCGGCGGCAGCTCCCAGTGCCCCTGTCAGGGCACTAGTTCTTCTCGAAGCGGAAGCCCACTCCCCGCACCGTGGCGATGTACCGCGGGTTCGCCGCGTCGTCGCCCAGCTTCTTACGCAGCCAGGAGATGTGCATGTCGAGGGTCTTGGTGGACGACCACCACGTGGTGTCCCAGACCTCCCGCATCAGCTGATCGCGCGTGACGACCCGGCCCGCGTCCCGGACCAGGACCCGCAGCAGGTCGAACTCCTTCGCCGTGAGCTGCAGCTCCTCTTCGCCCATCCACGCGCGGTGGGACTCGACGTCGATGCGCACCCCGTGCGTGGCGGGCGGCTGCGCGGGCTCGGTGGCTCCGCGCCGCAGCAGGGCCCGCACGCGGGCCAGCAGTTCGGCGAGCCGGAAGGGCTTGGTGACATAGTCGTCGGCGCCCGCGTCGAGACCGACGACGGTGTCCACCTCGTCGGCCCGTGCGGTCAGGATGAGGATGGGGACGGTGTGGCCCTCGGCGCGCAGCCGGCGGGCCACCTCCAGGCCGTCCATGCCGGGCAGTCCGAGGTCCAGCACGACCAGGTCGACGCCGCCCTGCATTCCGGCGTCGAGCGCGGTGGGTCCGTCCTCGCGCACTTCGACCTCGTATCCCTCCCGGCGGAGGGCACGGGCCAGCGGCTCCGAGATGGACGCGTCGTCCTCGGCGAGCAGTACACGGGTCATGGGGTGATGGTAGTCCGCCCGCGACCTGAGCAAAGGTGTGATCGCGGGTGTGACCGGCGCACGGGCGTTCTTACCTTCGGCTGGCATCATCCGGCGTCCCCCACCTCGGTTACGCAGCGCATTCGTGCCTGCGGCTTCGAGGTGTCATCCTGGCAGAGACCTTCGAATGAACCTCCCGGGTTCCGATATCGCCTGTGATCCCGGTCTCAAGTCCTTCCATATCCGGCACTGTCATGTCGTAAGGTGACCGAAACGCCTCTAGCACCATCAGGGACCTTTGGCGGGCACTCGACGCTGAAGGTCTTTTTTGTCGTGCGGGCTGGTTCTCACCAGTCTTGGAAGGAATGACCTAGGGCCGGGCCCCGGGCGCATGCACGCGCTCAGGGTGTGGATCCCGGTGACCGTCGTCCGCTGCTCCGTGATCCGGAGTGGACACCCCGTGGGCGTGGGGTGGGCGACCGGTCCTGCCGGTGCCGGCCGCCCATACCGGGTGCGCATGCCCCTTGAACTCTCGGCTCCGCCCGAGTGTGAGGGACCCCCACGGCAGCGCGCCCCGACCAGCAAGGAACGACCATGGCGTCCAGCCTGACGAAGGACTCGGTCCACCCGGGCACACCCGGGTCCGAGAAGACCTTCTTCGGCCACCCCCGCGGACTGGCCACCCTCTTCATGACCGAGATGTGGGAGCGCTTCAGCTTCTACGGGATGAGGGCTCTGCTCGTCGTCTATCTGCTCTCCGGCGGCCCTGACGCCAAGAAGGGCAGCATGGGCGGTGGCCTCGGCATGGACCTGGCCACCACGACTGCGATCTACTCCGTCTACCTGTCGATGGTGTACCTGCTCGCCATGCCCGGTGGCTGGCTCGGCGACCGCGTCTGGGGGCCGCGCAAGACGGTGACCATCGCCGCGATCACGATCATGTCCGGCCATGTGGTGCTGGCGCTGCCCGGCGGCCAGGCATCCTTCTTCGCCGGTCTGGCCCTGGTCGCGCTCGGCTCCGGTCTGCTGAAGGCCAACATCTCCACCATGGTCGGTCACCTCTACAAGGGTCCGGACGACCCGCGCCGTGACGGTGGCTTCACGATCTTCTACATGGGCATCAACATGGGTGCCTTCTTCGCGCCGCTGATCATCGGCACCGTCGGTCAGCAGGTGAGCTGGCACCTGGGCTTCGGTCTGGCCGCCGTGGGTATGGCGATCGGCCTCGTGGCCTTCCTCGTCGGCACCCGAACCCTGAGCCCGCAGAGCAGTGTCGTCCCCAAGCCGCTGGACGCCGCGGAGCGCGCCTCCTGGCTGCGCAAGGGTCTGCTCTGGCTGGCCATCGCGGCCGTCTTCTACGGCATCGTCGGCGGCACCGGCCACTTCACCCTGAACTGGGCGATGATCCCGCTCACCGTCATCGGTCTGATCATCCCGGCCGGTGTGCTGCTGCGCATCAAGCGGGACAAGGAGCTGTCGGACGTCGAGCAGTCGAAGATGACCGGCTACATCTGGTTCTTCATCGCGGCCGCCGTCTTCTGGATGATCTACGACCAGGGCGGCTCCACGGTCCAGGCCTTCGGTGAGACCAAGGCCTCCGGCTCGCTGCTGGGCTTCGACTTCCCGTCCTCCTGGTACCAGTCGCTGAACCCGGTGTTCATCATGGCCCTGGCCCCGGTCTTCGCCTGGTTCTGGGTCTGGCTGAACCGGAAGAGCAAGGAGCCGAGCACCGTCACGAAGTTCGCGGTCGGCCTGTTCTTCATCGGTGTCTCGTTCTTCTTCTTCCTGCTGCCGCTGGGCATGGCCACCAACGGCACCCTGGTCAGCCCGATGTGGCTGGTGGGCATCTACCTGATCCAGACCGTCGGCGAGCTGTGCATCTCCCCGGTCGGCCTGTCGGTGACGACGAAGATGGCGCCGGCCAAGTACGCCAGCCAGATGATGGGCGTCTGGTTCCTCGCGGTCACCGCGGGCGACTCAGTGACCAGTCTGCTGTCCAACCCGGCCGTGGCCGGTGTGGACCTCAGCGGCAAGGGAGCCGTGGCCGTGGAGGCCGTCCTGGCCGCCCTCGCGGGCGTCGCGGTCTACCTGTACCGCCGGAAGGTCAAGTCCCTGATGGGTGACGTCCACTGACGTTCCCCGGACACACGGAACGGGCCGCCGCACCCTGGGTGCGGCGGCCCGTTCCGTGTGTGACGACCGGTCTGATCGTCAGGCCACGATCAGGACGGTCGGTCAGGCCTTCGTCTCGACCTTCCACGACCGGGTGAAGCTGCTGAAGCCGCACATCACCGTCGACTTCTCGCCCGGCTTCTTCCACGGACCGAACACCGTCCACGGGATCTCGTGCGGGTTGCCCCGGCCCCGGATGACATCGCAGACGAGCACGACGCGGTGCCGGGAGACCTTCTTGCCCGATCCCGACCTCGTGCACTTCGACGTTGCCTTGGGGCGGCCGAGGTCCAGATGGACCTCGGCCGAGCACTTGTACTTCGCGCCTGCCGCCTCCGCCGGTGCCGCCGCGGCCAGGCCCGCCCCCGTGGTCATGAGGACAGCCGCGAACGCCCCCGTCGCGGCCCTCTTCCCCCAGATCATCTGTTCCTCTCCCTGCCGGGCAACGGACTTGGGCGGATCCGCCCACCTGTGCGGTTGCTCGGCATGCGATGACTTCGCGCACGTGCCGGCGCGACGAGGAGGGACGCTATGGCGTGTTTGATCATGAAAGCAAACCAGAAGCCGCATTCTGAGCAAGATTTGAGGGGCCGGGGCCTGCTCCCCCTTGAATGCGAAGGGACCGACGCTGTCCAGCCCGGCTACGGGGCGTCCGCCTCCGTCGCGCTCCCCCGGTCCGTGTCCGGGGTGAACCAGGGCAGTGCCGCGGCGGTGCGGGTTGCGAGGCCGGGCCGGGAGAGGCGCGGCCCCGGCGGGCGCCGGATGAGCCCCGGCAGGCGTGGACCGGGCCGGCGGGCCCGCCGTCCCTCCGGTCCGCGCGGCCGGACCCGGTCCACGACGGCCACGCCCAGCCGGAAGACGGCGGTCGGCACGACCGCACAGGCCAGGATCCAGAAGACGGTGACGCCCCAGGGGCGGCCCACGCCCCACGGCTGCTCGGCGAGGACTCTTCCGCCGTACTCCAGGGAGACCGTGTAGTCACCGTGGGCGCCCGCCGGCAGCTCCACCGGCAGCGCGATGCGCGCCCGACCGCCGGGCGCGAGGGTGCCCTGCCACTGCTGCTCGTCCCACTGCGGGGCGAACACCCCGTGGGAGGTGCCGACCCGGAAGACCGGGTCCTTCACCGGCGACGGGCCGACGTTGCCGACGGTGAAAACGAGCGTGCGGGACGCCGGCGCACCGAACCGGGTCAGCAGGCCGTCGGTGCCGTCGAGCCGCGTGTCCGTCAGCACCGAGAGGCGTCCGGAGACGGACTCGGGGGGCAGTGGCTCCACCGCGTGCCCGGCGACCTCGAGGGCCGCGTCGGCGTCCGCCGCGGCCCCGGTGACCGTGGCGACGTGCACCACGCAGGGACAGGGCACGGGCGGTTCGGCGACCGGGAGCCTCCGGCGGAACGTCCCCCGTGCGTCGGTGGTGACGGCCCGTCCGTCGGCGTTGGCGCAGGAGCCGGTGCCTCCGGTCACCCCGCGGGAGGGCACCGACTGTCCGCAGATCAGGATCGTGAGCAGGGCCTCGGGCCGCCAGCCGCTGCCGGTCACGGTGATCGAACCGCCCGCTCCGCCCTGGGAGGCGGACAGGCCGACGGCCGGTCCGGCGGCGGCCAGGGCGGGCGCCGCCAGGGCCGCCGGAGCGAGCGCGAGCAGCGCCGTCAGCGCCGAGACTCTCCGCTTCACCTCACCGCTCCCGTCAACTCGACCTTGCTGCACGACAGTTCCACCGGCTCCGGTTCCGGCGGACGGCGGCGCCCTCGACGTCGTACGACCGTGCCCCTGGGCCGATGCGATCAGTGGCGGGCCGTCTGACGGCGGGTCAGCCACAGCGCCCCGGCCGCGCCGGCCAGCAGGACCGTGCCGCCGAGGGTGCCGAGGGCGATGACGGAGTCGTCGGGGCCCGTCCGCGGGAGCTGCCCGCCCGGGTCCGTGCCGCTCGGGGCGGAGCCGGAGGACCCGCCGCCCGCCGCGGTGACGTCCAGGCGCAGGGACGCGCCCGGACTGTTGGTCGGCGAGCAGGTGGTGGTCGTGCCGAGCGCCTTGATGGTCAGCACGCCCGCGGTGAAGGTGACCTTGCCGGCCTTCTTCGGTGTGTAGGCGCCGCTGAGGTCGTTGACCTTGATGGGGGTGTTCGCGGGGATCGCCGCCTGGTTGGCGGGGCCGGTCACCGTCATGGTGCCGCTGTCGGCACCGCCCAGCACGATGGTGGCGCTCGGGTTCATCGCGCCCTTGCCCAGTTCGACCGGGCTGGAGGAGACGCCCTTCTGCCAGGACATGGTGATCTTGTAGCCGTTCCCGCTTCTGACGCCCTTGATGTCGATGGGCGACACGGCGGTCTTGACGCCGATCGGCGTCTGACAGCGGTAGTTGACGTCGACGACATCGGCCCGGGCCGCCGGCGCGGCCAGCAGCACCGCCGAGCCGGCCAGGGCCGCGGCGGACGCGAGGGCGGCGGTTCGCTTGGGGTACGACACGATCCCCTCATTCCTGACGGCACATCAGATGGGCCGTCAAGGTACGCCCGGCACCTTGTGGAGGGAAGACACAGTGCGCGCCGGATCTGTGGTGATCCGGCGCGTATCGAGTGAGGTGCCTGTGCTGTCCGAGTGAGGTGCTCGTGCCGTACGGAGAGGGCTCGCACCGGCGGTGCGCACCTGAGGCGGGGTCAGGCGGGGGCGCCCAGCTCCGCCCACACGGTCTTGCCCGCCAGGCCGGGCGTGCGCACGACCCCCCAGTCCAGACAGAGCCGCTGCACGATGAACATCCCGTGGCCGCCGGGGCGCCCGGCGCGGTGCGGGGTGCGCGGGGCGGGCTGTCCCGGTCCGTGGTCGGCGACCTCGACGCGCAGCACCTTGTTGTCGCAGGCGATCCGCAGCTCCTGCGGGCCCTCGGCGTGCAGACACGCGTTGGTGACGAGTTCGGAGACGACGAGCAGCACATCCTCGGCGGCGGCCCGCCGGTCGGCGGTGGCGGCGGGCAGCCAGCCCCATGCGTACAGCGCCTGGCGGGTGAAGTCGCGGGCGAGCGGTACGACGCCGCTCTGGCCCTCGAAACTCAGCCTGCGGGCCTGCGGGGCGCGGTCCGGCGCCCCCTCGCCGGGCACGCCGGACGCGGCGTCCTCGGCGGGCGGCTCCTGCGCGGGCATACCGGAAGCGCCGCCGGGCTCAGGTCCGCGGTCGCCCGGCGAGCAGGGCCGGGTGGTGCTCATCAGCGCTTCACCTCACCGATTCACCAGTTCACGATTGAAGTCTCAGTACAGGGATGTACGGCGTTGCCGCCGGTTGTCACTCAAGCTGCGCGCGGGGACTCTCCCTGCGACCCCGCACCGGGCCGCCGGCATGCTCAGCATGTCTCCTGCCCGACCGGACCGCCGGAACACCCACGGATTCGGCCGGGACCTGTGACACCTGTAACGCACCGGTCACACAGGGGCGTCCCAGGGCGCGGGCGCGCACCCCGCGCTACTCGGACAGGGCCGCGTCCAACGTGTCATGAACAGTGAAGACGGCATCCGCCCCAGTGATCTCGAACACGCGGGCCACCACGGGCTGCATCCCGGCCAGATGGATCCCACCGCCCGCGGCCTCGGCCTTCAGCCGGGCGGCGAGCAGTACGTTCAGCCCGGTGGAGTCGCAGAACTCCAGTCGTGAGCAGTCCACGACCAAGCGCGCGAAACCCTTCCCGAGGCAGTTCTCGAGCGGTTCGCGCAACAAGTCGGCGGTGTGGTGATCCAGCTCACCCGCCGGAGTCACGACGGCACTCGTGCCTTCTTGTCGCACCTCGACCAGAAGCCGGCCCGACTGTGCGCTGCCGACCGTCCCGCGGTCCATGCCGTGTCTCTCCCGACGTCGTCGCTGTTGATGGACGCCCTCGAACACTACGCCTTCCTTGCGCTTCCCGACACCCGAACAACCCCACTAAAACGGACATTTCCTAATGAAACGCACTTGCGGACGGCCGATGAAAGCGGGTAGGGCTAGTAGAGACACCCGTACGACACGGCCGGCTTCGGAGGCGCCGCACACCGCAGTGCACGTACAGGCATCGGCGGCCATACGCCGAGAACGATGGAGGACATTCATGTCACCCCGGCTCGACGCGTCGCAGACCCAGAGGGCGACGTCGGCACCCTCTCCGGTACGACCGGACGATTACCCCACGACCGCCACGGCACACCACGACCGCATCCCCACACAGCGCGGTCCGGTCGATCTCCCGGAGATCCCCCCGTACGACGAGGTGGGGGCCGTGGACGCGCGGGCCCTGTCCAAGACGCTCTTCGAGCGGCTGGAGTCGCTCGAGGAAGGCACGCACGAGTACTCCTACGTCCGCAACACCCTCGTCGAGCTCAACCTGGCCCTGGTCAAGTTCGCCGCCTCCCGCTTCCGCTCCCGCAGCGAGCCGATGGAGGACATCATCCAGGTCGGCACGATCGGTCTGATCAAGGCCATCGACCGTTTCGAGCTCAGCCGCGGGGTGGAGTTCCCCACCTTCGCGATGCCGACGATCATCGGCGAGATCAAGCGCTTCTTCCGTGACACCTCGTGGTCCGTGCGCGTCCCACGACGGCTCCAGGAACTCCGCCTGGATCTGGCGAAGGCGGGCGACGAACTCGCCCAGCAGCTCGACCGCGCGCCCACCGCGACGGAACTGGCGGAGCGCCTCGGCCTGTCGAGGGACGAGGTCGTCGAGGGCATGGCCGCCTCCAACGCCTACACGGCGAGTTCCCTGGACGCACAGCCGGAGGAGGACGAGTCCGAGGGCGCGCTCGCGGACCGTATCGGATACGAGGACCACGAACTCGAAGGCATCGAGTACGTCGAGTCGTTGAAGCCGCTGATCGCCGAACTGCCGCCCCGGGACCGGCAGATCCTGTCGCTGCGCTTCGTGGCCAACATGACGCAGTCGGAGATCGGCGAGGAGCTGGGCATCTCGCAGATGCATGTCTCGCGCCTGCTGTCCCGGACGCTGGTACGGCTGCGCAAGGGACTCACGGTCGAGGAGTGAACGAGGCCGCTCTGCGGCAACCCCGCCCATGAGGAGGGGGGTTGCCGCAGGGCGGCCCCGGCAGCACACCTTGAGTTACCCCGGGACACCCCTTTCCACAGGAGTGCTCTTCCACCACTATGTCACCCACCAAACTGGCTGGTTCGTCAGCAACACGGCGGATGGCCGCCAGGGCGCGAGGAGGCAGGTGGATGGCCCGGGCCGACGGGACCGACGACGACGTCGAGGCCACAGGCGGGGTGCACGCGGACGCGTCCGACGGGCAGCTCACCGAGTTGCTGCAGGCCAAGACGCCCGACGTCTATACCGCACTGCAGGAGGTGCGCGCGCGGCATCGGCCGTCCGTGCTCCGGTACGCCCGTCTGTGCACGACGAGCGAGTCGTCGGCACGGCAGCTCGCCGCGCAGGCGTTCACCCTCGCGGCCCGGGCGACGGCACGCGGCAGCGACCCCGGTGTCCCGCTCAGGCACCAGCTCCTGCTGCTGACCGCGCGGCTGGCCGCCGCCTGGGCCCGCGACGAGCGGGCGGGCGGTCTCGACCCCGCCTTCCTGGTGGCCCTCGGACCGACGGGAGGCGACGGCCCCGTCCCGCCGATGCTGGCCGCGTACCAGTTCCTGCCGTCGCGCTCCCAAGGGCTCCTCTGGTACGGGGTCGTGGAGCGGGAGCCCGCGGACCGCACGGCGGTCCTCCTCGGCCTGACCCGCGAGGACGTCGACCACGGCATCCCGCAGGCGCTGGCGGCTCTCGGCCAGGCGTCCCTCCGATCCCGGCTGGCCGCCTCCCCCGACCCGCACTGCGCGGACTTCCGCCGCCTGATCGAGGAGTCCGTACGGCCGGACAACCCGCGCCACAGCAGCGATCTGCACGCCCACATGGCGCACTGTCCGCACTGCACGGCCGCGTTCGAGGAGCTGTCCGCCCTGCGCGACCAGCCGCGCACGGCACTCGCGGAGGGCCTGCTGCCCTGGGGCGGCGCGGCCTATGTCACCCGCCGCGAGACCGATCCCCCGGCCGGGCCCCGGGCGGCCACGGCCGCCTGGCCGCACTCCCGCCGGCTGGCCCTGGCCTCGGCGGGCCTCGGCGTGGCCCTCGTCCCGCTGCTCCTGTTCCTGGTCGCGTCCGGCAACGCGCCGCAGCGGCACTCCGTCCAGACCGCCGCGACCGCCGCACCCGTGGGGCCGCCGCCGGTCACGGTGACGGCGACGGTCTCGGCGCCCCCGCCGAAGCCGAAGCCCTCCCGGTCCTCCGCGTCCCCCTCCCCGGCCCCGAGTCCCACACCGTCGAGGACGGCACATCCGAAGCCGACCCCCAAGCCGACCCCGCGCCCCGTTCCGACACACGCGCCGAACGGCACCTTCGCGCAGGTGGTGAACGTCGCCTCGGGCCTGTGCCTGGAGGTCGCCGGGGACTTCGCCGACGGCACGGACGTGGTCATCGTGCCCTGCACGTCCTCCCCCAGCCAGCGCTGGCGCGTCGACTCCGACCGCGAGGTCCTGCAGTCGTCCGCCGACCCCGATTACTGCCTGGACAGCCGCGGCTCGGTGGACAACGGCCTCGGGATCTGGGAGTGCGACTCGGTCTACGGCCGCAACGGCCGGAACCTCAAGTTCAGCGTGGACGACAACGGTGTGATCAGCCCGGCCATCGACTACGACACCGCCCTCACCGCCGACGACTACGGCCTGTCGCTGTCGCCGCTGACCGGGGACGCGGACCAGCGGTGGCGGGCGGGCGCGACCTGACGGTCAGACCACCCGGACGCCGCGCCGCCACACACCGGTGACGAGCGGTACGCCCGGCCGGTAGGCCAGATGGACATGGCTCGGGGCCTCGAGGAGCGCCAGGTCCGCGTACGCACCCGGGGTGAGCCGGCCGATGTCCGTACGCCGCAGGGCCTGCGCTCCGCCCGCCGTCGCCGACCAGAGGGCCTCGTCCGGCGTCATCCCCATGTCCCGGACGGCCAGCGCGACGCAGAACGGCACGGAGGACGTGAAGGACGACCCCGGGTTGCAGTCCGTGGACAGAGCCACCGTGACACCCGCGTCGAGCAGCCGGCGGGCGTCGGGCCACTGCGCCCGGGTGGAGAACTCGGCGCCCGGCAGCAGCGTGGCGACCGTGCGGCTGCCGGCCAGCGCGTCCACGTCGGCGTCCGTGAGATGGGTGCAGTGGTCGGCGCTGGCCGCGTCGAGTTCGACGGCGAGCTGCACACCGGGGCCGTAGGACAGCTGGTTGGCGTGGATGCGCGGATGCAGGCCCTTCGCCTTGCCCGCGGTGAGGATCGCGCGGGCCTGGTCGCCGTCGAAGGCGCCCTTCTCGCAGAACACGTCGATCCACCGGGCGTGGGGGGCGCAGGCGTCGAGCATCTCGCCGGTGACCAGGGCCACGTAGGCGGCGGGGTCGTCGGCGTAGTCCGGGGAGACGATGTGCGCGCCGAGGTAGGTGACCTCGTCCGTGTGCGCGGAGGCGATGCGCAGGGCGCGCGCCTCGTCCTGGACGGTGAGGCCGTAGCCGGACTTCGTCTCGAAGGTGGTGGTGCCCTGGCGGAGGGCCTCGGCGAGGTAGCGGACGAGGCCCGCCTCCAGCTCCGCGTCCGTCGCGGCGCGGGTCGCCGCGACGGTCGTGCGGATGCCGCCCGCCGAGTAGCCGCGGCCCGACATACGGGCGTTGAACTCCTCGGTGCGGTCGCCCGCGAAGACGAGGTGCGAGTGGGAGTCCACGAAGCCCGGGATCACCGCCCGGCCGCCGGCGTCGACCCGGTTGTCAGTGGCCGGTGCTTTGCTTGACTCACCGATCCACGCGACGCGGTCGCCGTCGACGACGACGGCCGCGTCCCGGATCAGTCCGAGAGGAGAGGTGTCGCCGAAGGAGGGGTCGTTGGTGACCAGGCTGGCGATGTTGGTGATGACCGTGCTGCTGCTCATGGGTTCCTCGTGGGTGGCCGGGCCGGTGGGGGGCGTCAGGCGCGCAGGGCTTCGACGGCGTCCGCCAGCGCCCGCGGCACGTCCGGTACGCGGGTGTGCGCCCCGTCGCGGACGACATGGCGTCCGCCCACGACCGTATGGCGCACATCCGCGGCCGTCGCGGCGAATACGGCCGTCTCGGCGCCCAGCCGCGGCAGCGGTCCCGCGGTCCTGACCGAGTCGAGCGTGATCGTCGTGAAGTCGGCGGGCGCTCCGGCCTCCAGGATGCCCGCGTCCGGCCAGCCGAGCGCGGCATGCCCGTCGGCGGAGGCGGCCCGCAGCAGCGCCGCCGCCGTCCAGTGGCCGCGGGTGCGGGTGCGCAGCCGCTCGTCGAGCTCCATGGCGCGCGCCTCCTCGAACAGGTCGATGACGGCATGGCTGTCGGAGCCCAGCGAGAGCGGGGAGCCGGCCGCCTGCAGGGCCACGGCCGGGCCGATGCCGTCCGCGAGGTCCCGTTCGGTGGTCGGGCACATACAGGTGCCGGTGGAGGTGGAGCCGATCAGCCGGATGTCCTCGTCCGTGAGATGGGTGTTGTGGACGCCGGTGGTGCGCGGCCCGAGGACGCCGTGGTCGGCGAGGAGGCGGGTCGGGGTGCGGCCGTGGGCCTGCCGGCAGGCGTCGTTCTCCGCCGTCTGCTCGGACAGGTGGACATGCAGCGGGGCCCGCCGCTCCTCGGCCCACCGCGCCACGGTCGCCAACTGGTCGGCGGGCACGGCCCGTACGGAGTGGATGGCCGCGCCGATGCGCGCGTGCTCCCGTTCCTTGAGAACTGAACAGCGTTCGGCCCAGGCCTCGGCGGTGCCGTCGGAGAAGCGGCGCTGGTGGGCGTCGGGCGCCTGTCCGAAGCCGGAGGACAGATAGGCGGTGTCGAGGAGGGTGATGCGGATGCCGGCCTCGGCGGCGGCGTCGATGAGGGCCTCGCCCATGGCGTTGGGGTCGGCGTACGGAGTGCCGTCGGGGGCGTGGTGGACGTAGTGGAACTCGCCGACGGCGGTGATCCCGGCCAGCGCCATCTCCGCGTACACCGCGCGGGCGAGCGCGTGGTACGTCTCGGGGGTGAGCCGGTCGGCGAACGCGTACATCGCCTCCCGCCAGGTCCAGAAGGTGCCGGAGCCGACCTGGACCGTGGAACGCAGGGCGCGGTGGAAGGCGTGCGAGTGGGCGTTGGCGAGCCCGGGCAGGGTGAGTCCGCGCAGGATCTCGGCACCGGGCGGCGGGGTGGCGACGCCCCTGCGGACCGAGGCGATACGGCCGTCGGCGACCTCCAGGGCGACGCCCGGCTCGACGGCGGGGTCGAGCCAGGCGTGCTCCAGCCAGTACATCTGCGTCACCTGCGGACCAGCCCTTCCAGTACGTCGGCGAGTGCGGTCACCCCGGCCAGGCAGTCGTCCTCGGCGGCGTACTCGGCCGGGGAGTGGGAGACGCCCGTGGGGTTGCGCACGAACAGCATGGCGGTCGGGATGCTGCCGGAGAGGATTCCGGCGTCGTGTCCGGCACCGGTACCCAGCACGGGGACGGTCAGTCCCGGGTCCCGGTCCCGGCCGAGGAGGCGGGCCAGTTCGTCGCGCAGTGCGTGGTCGAACTCCACGACGGGCGTGAAGGACTCGCGGACGACGTCGAGTTCGATGCCGTGGGCGTCCGCATGCTCCCGGGCCGCCTTCTCGACACCGGCGACGACGGCGTCCAGGCTCTCCTGGCCGGCGGCCCGGGAGTCGAGCCAGCCGCGCACGAGGGACGGGATGGCGTTGACGCCGTTCGGCTCCACGGCGACCTTGCCGAAGGTGGCGACGGCACCGGCGAGTTCGGCCTCCCGGCGGGCGGCGAGGACGGTCTCGGCGTACGACAGCATGGGGTCGCGGCGGTCCACGAGCCGGGTCGTGCCGGCGTGGTTGGCCTCGCCCCGGAAGTCGAACCGCCATCGCCCGTGCGGCCAGATCGCGCTGGCGACGCCCACGCGGTCACCGCTCAGGTCCAGGGCCCTGCCCTGCTCGACGTGCAGTTCGACGAACGCGCCGATACGGCCGAGCCGCTCGGGGTCGGGCCCGATGGCCTCGGGGTCGTACCCGGCGGCCTCCATGGCGCGCGGCAGCGTGATCCCGTCGCCGTCGGTGAGCCGGTGCGCCTGCTCGACGGTGAGCTGCCCGGCGGTCAGTCGCGACCCGACGCAGGCGAGCCCGAACCGGGCGCCCTCCTCGTCCCCGAAGTTGACGACCGCGAAGGGCTTGGCGAACTCGACGCCCCGGGCGCGCAGTTCGTCGAAGGCGGCGAAGGAGGACACCACGCCGAGGGGTCCGTCGAAGGCGCCGCCGTCGGGCACGGAGTCCAGATGCGACCCGGTGACCACGGCGTCCCCGGCGGCGGGGTCACCGAACCAGGCCCACTGGTTGCCGTTCCGGTCCACCTCGTGGGCCAGACACCGGGCCCGGGCCTGCTCCTCGAACCAGGCCCGGCACTCTGCGTCGGCACCGGTCCACGCGAAGCGCCGGTAGCCGCCGGAGCCGGGGTGGCGGCCGATGGGTTCCAGCTCCCGCCACATCGCGTGGAAGGAGCTGCCGGAGACGGGCCGGGGCGGCACGGCCCCGTCCCGTCCGGCTGCCTCGTGCGTCACGCGTCGTCACCTTCACGCATCGGAACGCGCACGCCCCGCTCCCCGGCCACCGACTCCGCGATGTCGTAGCCCGCGTCGACATGCCGGATGACGCCCATGCCGGGGTCGTTGGTGAGCACGCGGCGGATCTTCTCCCCGGCCAGCCGCGTGCCGTCGGCCACCGTCACCTGACCGGCGTGGATGGACCGGCCCATGCCGACCCCGCCGCCGTGGTGGATGGACACCCAGGACGCGCCGGAGGCCACGTTGACCATGGCGTTGAGCAGCGGCCAGTCCGCGATCGCGTCGGAGCCGTCGAGCATCGCCTCGGTCTCGCGGTAGGGCGAGGCGACGGATCCGCAGTCGAGGTGGTCGCGGCCGATGACGATCGGTGCGGCCAGCTCCCCGCTCGCCACCATGTCGTTGAACCGCTCACCGGCCTTGTCCCGCTCGCCGTAGCCGAGCCAGCAGATACGGGCGGGCAGGCCCTGGAAGTGGACCCGCTCACCGGCCATCTTGATCCAGCGGGCGAGGGACTCGTTCTCGGGGAACAGGTCGAGGATCGCCCGGTCGGTCTTCGCGATGTCGGCCGGGTCGCCGGACAGCGCCGCCCACCGGAAGGGGCCCTTGCCCTCGCAGAACAGCGGCCGGATGTAGGCGGGCACGAAGCCGGGGAAGGCGAAGGCCCGGTCGTATCCGGCCAGTTGGGCCTCGCCGCGGATCGAGTTGCCGTAGTCGAAGACCTCCGCGCCGGCGTCCATGAAGCCGACCATCGCCTCGACGTGCCGGGCCATCGACTCCCGGGCGCGGGTGGTGAAGCCGGCCGGGTCCTTGGCGGCGTAGGAGGCCATGTCCTCGAAGGCGACACCGAGCGGCAGATACGCCAGCGGGTCGTGGGCCGAGGTCTGGTCGGTGACGATGTCGATGGGGGCGCTCATGGCGAGCAGCTGCGGGACGAGCTCGGCGGCGTTGCCGAGGACGCCGATGGACAGCGGCTTGCGCTGGTCGCGTGCCTCGACGGCCAGCTGGAGGGCGTGCTCCAGGGAGTCGGCCTGCACGTCCAGGTAGCGGTGCTCGATGCGGCGCTCGATGGCGCGCGGATCGCAGTCGATGCAGATCGCGACACCGTCGTTCATCGTGACGGCGAGCGGCTGGGCGCCGCCCATGCCGCCGAGGCCGGCGGTCAGGGTGATCGTCCCGGCGAGGGTGCCGTTGAACTTCTTGGCGGCGACGGCGGCGAAGGTCTCGTAGGTGCCCTGGAGGATGCCCTGAGTGCCGATGTAGATCCAGGAGCCGGCGGTCATCTGCCCGTACATGGTCAGGCCGAGGGCCTCCAGACGGCGGAACTCCTCCCAGTTGGCCCAGTCGCCGACGAGGTTGGAGTTGGCGATGAGGACGCGGGGCGCCCACTCGTGGGTCTGCATGACGCCGACGGGCCGGCCGGACTGGACGAGCATCGTCTCGTCCTGCTTGAGGGTCCTCAGCGTGCGGACCATCGCGTCGAAGGAGCGCCAGTCGCGCGCGGCCTTGCCGGTGCCGCCGTACACGACCAGCTTGTCGGGATGCTCGGCGACCTCGGGGTCGAGGTTGTTCTGCAGCATCCGCAGGGCGGCCTCCTGCTGCCATCCCAGGGCGCTCGGTTCCGTGCCACGCGGCGCTCGGACGGGGCGGGGTCCTGACATGGTCTGCCTCCTGGTGGACGGCCGCACGCGGCCCGGAGGGGGCGCGCGGGGACTGTTGCAGCGGTTATTCACATCCTCGCTTCCTGAATAGAGCTAGTCAATACGTTCTTGCGCCAGCACCGGAGGGGCCGGGATGTTTGGCTGGAGACAGGCCCGCGGCGGCCGGGGCTTCGAACCGGAGAACACCCGAGAACCGGGGGTCCGCGGGGCGCCACACGGGGGAACGGGGGCGTGGCGAACATGAGGCACGGCGGGACGGGGGACGCGGTGAATATGAGGCACAGCGGGACGAAACACAACAACCACCACGGGGACGACCGCCCCGACGACGCCGAGCGGGTGGCGCGCCGGGACGAGGCCGTGCGCAGCGCCGTGGAGCAGGGACTTCTGGGGCCGGACACGCCCCTCGTCGGTCTGCTGGACGTCGTCGGCATCCGGGACTCGGCGGCGGCGCTGCGGGCGGCCTTCGACGCGGTGGTCGCGCCCGGCACGGCGGTGCTGCACGCCTTCGCGGTGAAGGCCGCCCCGCTGGTCCCGGTGCTGCGGCTGCTGCGGGAGGCGGGCATCGGCGCCGAGGTGGCGAGCCCCGGGGAACTGGCGCTGGCCCGCACGGCCGGGATGGAGCCGGAGCGGACGGTGCTGGACTCGCCCGCCAAGACGGCTCAGGAGCTGCGCGAGGCGCTGGCGCTGGGCATCGCCGTGAACGCGGACAACCCCCAGGAGCTGGAGCGGATCGACGCCCTCGTCCGGGAGGCGAAGACGTCCTCCCCACTCGGGATGCGGGTGAACCCGCAGGTCGGCGCGGGTGTGATCGACGCGCTGTCCACGGCGACCGCGACCTCCAAGTTCGGTGTGGCGCTACGGGACGAGGGGGCGCGCGACTGGCTGATCCGCGCCTATGCCGAGCGGCCCTGGCTGACCCGGCTGCACGCGCACTCCGGCTCCCAGGGGGTCCCGCTCTCGCTGATGGCACGGGGCATCGCGGAGTGCTACGCGCTCGCCGAGGAGATCAACCGGCGGACCGGCCGCCGCCAGATCGACACGATCGACCTCGGCGGCGGGCTGCCGGTCAACTTCGCGTCGGACACGACGACCCCGACGCACGCGCAGTACGCACGGCTGCTGGCGGAGGCGGTGCCGGGGCTCTTCGACGGGCGGTACGGACTGGTCACGGAGTTCGGGCGGTCGCTGCTGGCCAAGCACGGGACCGTGGTGGCGCGGGTGGAATACGCCAAACGTGCGGGCGGCCGGGCGGTGGCGATCACCCATGCGGGCGTGCAGGTCGCGACCCGCACGGTGTACGCACCGGGGGCCTGGCCGCTGCGGATCGCGGCGTACGACGCCAAGGGGCACCCGAAGGAAGGGCCCGTCGTGGCGCAGGACGTGGCGGGGCCGGCGTGCTTCGCGGGCGACCTGCTGGCCGTGGCGCACCCGCTGCCGCTGCTGGAGCCGGGCGACCATGTGGCGGCCCTGGACACCGGGGCGTACTACTTCGCGCACCACTACGCGTACAACTCCCTGGCTCGGCCCGGGGTGTACGGCTATGCGCCGGGCGCGGACGGGGGGACGCGGTTCGCGGTCGTACGGGATCCGCAGACCGTCGAGGAGATCGTCACCGAATCGGGCGGGGGGCGCGTAGGCGCATTGACGGAGCTCTGAGAAGCGCGCGGGACGGCACCCCATCGGGTGCGCGCCGCCCGCATCCGCGCTGGTCAGCGCGGATGCGCCGGGTCCACCCCAACGTCCCCGTGAACAAGGTCAGTTGACCTACCCTAGCGATCCCGCGCATGTTCCACTGGAAAATGCCGGAAGCCTCACTCCCCACGCACACGTTGCGTAGCGTCAGGGTCACTCAGCCGTACCCGAGGCGGGAGGGGAGCCACGGTGCCCGGAATCGACGAGTGCCTGTTGGAAGCCATGCGACTACCCGGTGCCAGGGGCGCCGCGGTGGTCGACTGGACCAGCGGGCTCGCGCTGGGCACAGTCGGGGAGTCGCCCGGCGGTGACCACGAGACGACCGCGGCGGAGGCCGCGGAGCTGGCCCGGCTGGCCGCCGAGCACCGGGCGTTCGCCCCGGAGGAGGACGCCGACTGGTCCGACGCCGCTTGCCCGGTCGAGGACCTGATCATCGCCAACCGGGACAGCTACCACCTGCTGCGGTTCGTCCCGACGACGTTCGACAGCAGCGTCTTCCTGCATCTGTGGCTGGCCCGCTCGGAAGGCAACCTCGCCCTCGCCCGCATCCGGCTCGGCGAGATGGCCGGGCGGCTGGTGCTGGGATGACGATGGTCGCTACTCCTCCGCCCCCGCTGCCCGTGCGGCGGCGTACGCAGATCCCGAGCGGCGGTCTGTCCCCCATGCTCGGCCGGCTCGCCGTCGAACGGGCCACCGGAGTGCTGATGCGCGAGGGTGGTCTGCTCCATCTGGTCGACGGCCAGGTGGTGTACGCCGAGAGCCCCTCGACCCCCGGCCTCGACGTCCTGCTCATCGCGCACGGCGCGCTCGACGAGGACGGCTGGCGGGAGGCGGTCGCCGAGGCGGCGACCCGGCGGCGGGTGGGACGGTTCCTGGTCGACAGCGGCCGGATCAGCGAGGGCGCCCTGGAGCTGTGCCATCTGGGTGCGCTCTACGACGCGGCGTACTTCGTCCTCGGCCCGAGCAGCGCACCCGCCCGCTTCCGCTACGGCGAGGCGCACTGGCTGGGCCCGGTGCACCCGGTACCGGTGGCCGGGGTGGAACGCGAGACACTGCGCCGCCGCGAGTTGCTGCAACGCATCTGGCCCGACCCGGCCATCGACGAGGCCCCGCTCCAGCGCACCGGCCGCGAGGCCGGCCCGGCGGTCACCCCCCGCCAGGGGGAGGTGCTCGATCTGATCGACGGAGTACGCACGGCGGCGGACATCTCCCGGGCGCTGGGCCGACCGGCGTTCCACACGCTGGTCGACGTACGGCGGCTGGCGGGGGCGGGCGCCGTCACGACCCGTCCGCACCAGGCCCCCGGCCCGGCACCGGAACCGCGTCCGGTTGCGGACCCGTTGCCGAATCCGGTTCGCAATCCGGTTCCGGATCCGTCGCCGAGTCCGGTGCCGGAGGCGTTTCCGGCCCCGGCCCCGGTCGCGGCCCCCGACCCGGTCCCGATCCCGCTGCCTCCCGCACAGGCGCCGTCGCCCGCACCGGAGGCCGGGGCGCCCGTGCCCGCCGACGTGCTGCCGCCGTTCGCCGACCCCCACGTCACGTTGCTGAAGAGGCTGAGGGATGCGCTGGAGGCCCTTTGACCGGCTCGACCGCCCACGCCCCGCCGAGAGGAGACCCCTGATGGACGCGGAGCCCGAGGTCCTCGACGAACTCCGCCGCCTGAGAACCCGTATCCCCCAGCTGACCGGTGCCCTCGCAGCCAGCGTCGACGGACTCGTCCTCGCCCAGGACACCGCCGGCGTCGAACCGGAGGGGGTCGCCGCGCTCACCGCCGCCGCGCTGGGTGTCGCCCTGCGGCTGGCGGAGGCGACGGGACAGGGCGACTTCCGCGAACTGCTCGTGCGCGGCGTCCACGGTTACGTCGCCACGTACGCGGCGGGCCGCAACGCCGTGCTCACGCTGCTCGCCCAGGACCGCGTCAACGTCGGCCGGCTGCATCTGGAGGGCCGTCGCGCGAGCAGCCGGATCGGCGAGCTGATCGACGAGGCCGTCCTGCGGGCCGAGCCGCCGCAGTCCCGCACCGCCAGGACCCCCGCCACTGCCACCACCAGGTCCGCCCCCTTGCGGACCCGCACCGCGCGCACCCCCGCGAGCCCACGTTCGGCCGCGAACGCGCGTACCACCACGGAAAGTTGAAAGGACACACTCCGAAAATGGCCAACACCGAAACCACACTGAAAGAAGCTCTCGCCTCCATCGAGGGCGCGACCGCAGCCGCCCTCGTCGACTACACGAGCGGCATGGCGCTGGGCACGCTGGGCGGCAGCAAGAGCTTCGACCTCACGGTCGCGGCGGCCGGCAACACCGATGTCGTCCGGGCCAAGCTGCGCACCATGGAACACCTCGGGCTCAAGGGACAGATCGAGGACATCCTGATCACGCTGTCCGACCAGTACCACCTGATCCGGCTGCTCACCGGCCGCGGCGGCAACGGCCTGTTCCTGTACCTGGTCCTCGACGCCAAGCGCGCCAACCTGGCGATGGCCCGCCACCAGCTGAAGAAGATCGAGGAGGACCTGGAGGTCTGACCGCCCGGCCCCTCCGCTCCCGGTCCGCGCTACACCAGCTCCGCGGTACGGCGGCGCGCCCCGCCAGGGGCCGCGTCGCCGGCCGCGATGCCGGTGCTGCGGTAGCCCTTGACCGCTGTGCCCGCGGGCGTGCCGCCGCTGCGGCCGAGCCAGTCCACGCGCACCCAGAGCAGTGCGTCGTCGGCGCGCTCCCGGCGGCCGAGCCAGGCGGCCTTCAGCCACAGCCCGGCGCCCGTCCCGGCGAGCAGCATCCCGCCGGCGGCGGACACCGCGAAGGAGCAGGCGAGCGCGGCGGCGAAGGCGGCGAGCAGCCACCAGCGGTGCCCGCGCCGCCACATCCGCACGGTGACATGGCGGTCCTGGAGCACGTCGTACTTGCCGGCGCGGGCGGCACCCCGCGCGAGGGCCGTGTACCGCTTGCGGCGGGTGTACGCGACCACCGCCGCCGCCACGACGAACAGCGCGGCGCCCGCCAAGGCGCCGATGCGACGCCCCGTCACTCCGGGCACCAGGATCCCGATACCGGCCGCGAACACCCCGAGCCACCACAGCGGTGCGGCTCCGGCCCGTACGACGACGGCCACCCGTGCCAGTCCCTGACCTCCGTGCGCCACCTCAGCCTCCCGTCCTGCCCGGTCCAGTGCTTGGTGGCGCAGGCTAACGAGTGAACGTGAGACGAGTCTGAAAACGGGCTACTCCACGAACAGCCCCCGGGCCACCGCCCTCGTGTCGAACTCCTCCAGACGCGCCTGGGCGTCCGGCAGGTCGTCGCACATCGCCTCCAGAAGGACCCGGCCGAGCAGCATCGGCGCGCAGGCCGTGTCGAAGGCGAGCCCCGTGCCGACGGCGGCCGGCAGCAGCAGGTCCGAGACCTTGGCCACCGGCGCGAACACCGAGTCGGCCACCGTGACCACCGTCAGATCCGCCTCCCGGGCGTAGGCGAGGGTGTCCAGGACCTCGCGCGGATGCCGAGGCAGCGCGAAGCACAGCAGAGCGCTCGCGCCGGCCCGTACGGCCGCGTCGATGCGGTCGTTCAGCATCGTGCCGCCCTCGTGCAGCAGCCGGACGTCCGGATGGACCTTGGCGGCGAAGTACGCGAAGCCGTACGCCTGGGAGGCCGCGGCCCGCAGGCCGAGCACGGGCAGCGGGCGGGAGGCGGCGAGGATCCGTCCGGCCTGCTGCACGGGCCGGGGGTCGGCCAGCACCTCGGCCAGGTGCCTCAGGTTCTCGATCTCGGCCTCTACGGCCTGCTGGTACTCGTTGTACGCGCCGGGGTCCGCCGTCTGTTCCGCGGGCGCGACCTCACGCAGATGCCTGCGCAGCGCCGGGTAGCCGTCGAAGCCGAGGGCGACCGCGAACCGGGTGACCGACGGCTGGCTCACTCCGGCGAGTTCGGCCAGCTCCACGCTCGACAGGAACGGCACGTCGGCGGCGCGCCGCACCATGCTGTGCGCGATACGCCGCTGGGTCGGCGTGAGCCGGTGCCCCTCGAAGAGCGTCTGCAGCCGTGCCGCAGGGCTTTCGGTCACGCTCATCACGTCCTCCCCCTCCAGATGTTCCGCGCGCCGGGCCCGGCTCCGACGCGACGGGTTCCGGCGCCCACGGCCGCGGTCGGCCACCAGACGGTACGCGCTGCGGGCACGCGGTGTCTCACGTCCGGGCCCTCTTCCGGGCAGTGCACACCTATTCAAACACCACAGCACCTGCATGGCGATATGCAGGCGGGGCACGCGCCGTGGTGCGGCGCACGCTCCGGAGCATGCGGACGGATGCCCCGGCCGACGGCCAAGCCGCGGTATCGCGGCATCGATGATCCGACGACGAATCCGCCAAGCATCCTTAAATCGACACATACAGCCACCGTGCGAATACCTACGGTGAACAGGCGCCGCGCTCAACGCCCCCGGTGAGCGCGGCGCTCCAGGACTCTTCGGCGAGCCCCACCCCGAAGAGGGGGGCTTTCCCCAGTGCCCCGGGCCTCCCGGCTCCCTAGCGTGGTGTGCATGACGGGAATGGACGGCCGGGGCGCCGACCTCAAGAAGGAACTGGACGCCACCTTGGGGGCCCGCAGGGAACTGGGCGAGGAGTACGACGCGGCGCTGGTCGAGTCCTTCCTCGAGAAGGTCGACCGGCGCATCGACAGCGCGGTCGACCGCCGCCTGCGCAGACAACTGGCCGAGCAGCAGATGATGGAGGCGCGCGGCGCGCGGTCCCCGCAGGCCACGGACTCCTGGGGCGAGCGCTTCGGCTTCGGCATCGTCTCGCTGGTGCTGGCGATACCGCTCTCCGCGATCGGCGGCGGCATCGGCCATCTGCCCGGTCTGCTGATCGCCTGGGCGGGCATCGTCGGGGTCAACGCGGTCCAGGCCGCGCGCACAACTCCGGGCCTCTTCGGCCGCCGCCACCGGCCCTCGGGGGACGGCGACTGGGAGGACTGACGGACCGGACGGACCACGACGGCCCACCGGAAAGAGAGACCCCTTCAAGGAAGCGCGCGGGGACCGCTGAAAAGAAATGCGCGGGGACCGCCGCACCCCCGTTGCCGGGGGGCGGGACGACGGCGGTCCCCGCGAGGGACGCGGGCCGGGTCAGGGCCGGGCTTGCGCGTCCGTGGCGTCCATGGAGGTCCGGGAGCCGCTCCGGAGGTTCCTGGCGCCGTTTTGGTTGCCGACCGGGACGGGGAGCCGCTCCCGCCCTGCCGACACCCCTAATGTGCCGGACGCGTGTTAAGCGGGTGCTGCGCGCACGTGACGCGCTCGTACCACTTCCGAGAAGCCCCGCCCCCGCGTGTCACCGTGCGTTCTCCGGTGACACGCATGGTTCACCGGACGTTCGTCACTGCTTTCCGCCCTTGGCCAGGAACGCCAGCAGGTCCTGGCGGCTGACCACGCCGGTCGGCTTGCCCTCGACGATGACGATCGCCGCGTCGGCCGTACCCAGCACGGACATCAGGTCCGCGACCGGTTCGCCGGAGCCGACCTGCGGCAGCGGCGCGGACATGTGCTTCTCCAGCGGGTCGTCCAGCGAGGCGCGCTTGGTGAACAGCGCGTCCAGCAGTTCACGCTCGACGACGGAGCCCACGACCTCGGCCGCCATGACGTCAGGGTGCCCGGCGCCCGGCTTCACGATCGGCATCTGCGAGACGCCGTACTCGCGCAGCACCTCGATGGCCTGGCCGACCGTCTCGTCGGGGTGCATGTGGACGAGGGAGGGGATGCCGCCCTCCTTGTCGTTCAGCACGTCCCCGACACGGGCGCTCGGGCCGGCGTCCTCCAGGAAGCCGTAGTCGGCCATCCACTCGTCATTGAAGATCTTGGTGAGGTAGCCGCGCCCGCTGTCCGGCAGCAGCACGACCACGACATCGTCCGGCCCCAGCCGCTCGGCGACCCTCAGCGCCGCCACGACCGCCATACCGCAGGAGCCGCCGACCAGCAGGCCCTCCTCCTTGGCCAGCCGCCGCGTCATCTGGAAGGAGTCCTTGTCGGACACGGCGACGATCTCGTCGGTGACGGTCCGGTCGTACGCGGTCGGCCAGAAGTCCTCCCCGACGCCCTCGACGAGATACGGCCGCCCGGAGCCGCCCGAGTACACCGAGCCCTCGGGGTCGGCGCCGATGACCTTGACCCGGCCGTCGCTGGCCTCCTTCAGGTAGCGCCCGGTGCCGGAGATCGTGCCGCCCGTGCCCACGCCCGCGACGAAGTGGGTGATCTTCCCCTCCGTCTGCTCCCACAGCTCGGGGCCGGTCGAGTGATAGTGCGAAAGGGGGTTGTTGGGGTTGGAGTACTGGTCCGGCTTCCAGGCGCCGGGGGTCTCCCGGACGAGCCGGTCGGAGACGTTGTAGTACGAGTCCGGGTGCTCCGGGGCGACCGCCGTCGGGCACACGACCACTTCGGCGCCGTACGCGCGCAGGACGTTGATCTTGTCAGTGGAGACCTTGTCAGGGCACACGAAGATGCACTTGTAGCCCTTCTGCTGGGCCACGATCGCGAGACCCACGCCCGTGTTGCCGCTGGTCGGCTCGACGATCGTGCCGCCCGGCTTGAGCTCGCCGCTCTCCTCGGCCGCCTCGATCATGCGCAGCGCGATGCGGTCCTTCACCGAACCGCCGGGGTTGAAGTACTCGACCTTCGCGAGGACGGTCGCCTGGATGCCGGCGGTCACGCGGTTGAGTCTGACCAGCGGGGTGTTGCCGACCAGGCTGATCATCGAGTCGTGGAATTGCACCGTTGTCTCCGGTTGCTTGCCAAAAAGTGGTCGTGATGGTGCCGCCAGCGTAAGCGCTCCCGCGTCAGGACGGTCCGCAACAGCAAAGGTCCGGGCGTTCACGCGCCGTTGAGATTGGACGACGGTGCGTACGGGGCAAGCAGTGGATGTACGGCTACGAGGAGGTGGCGGCGACGCATGTCGAGCATGTCGAGGGCGAGAGTGGCCCGGCGCATCGCGGCGGGCGCGGCGTACGGCGGCGGCGGAATCGGCTTGGTCGGAGCAGCCGCCGCCGGGCTGCTGCTGGCCGAGGTACAGATGGCCAAGCGCCATGTGGGCAACGGGCACAGCCCCTACCCGCCGAGCGCTGACGGCCTGTACGGGCGAGGGTACGCCGGTCTGGACGGTCCGCCGCTGAGACTGATGATGCTCGGCGACTCCACGTCCGTGGGGCAGGGAGTGCACCGCTTCCGCCAGACCCCGGGCGCGCTGCTGGCCTCGGGGCTCGCGGCGGTGGCCGAGCGTCCGGTGGAGCTGCGGGTGGTGGCGGTTCCCGGAGCGCAGTCGGACGACCTCGACCGTCAGGTGTCGCTGGCGCTGGAGGGGCCGGACCAGGTCCCGGACGTCTGCGTGATCATCGTCGGCGCGAACGATGTGACACATCGCATGCCCCCGACGCGCTCGGTGCGCCATCTGTCGGCGGCCGTGCGCCGGCTGCGCACGGCGGGCGCGGAGGTCGTGGTGGGCACCTGCCCCGACCTCGGGACCATCGAGCCCGTCCAGCAGCCGCTGCG
Organism: Streptomyces sp. NPDC001222; assembly: GCF_042896945.1. Classification (NCBI taxonomy): domain Bacteria; kingdom Bacillati; phylum Actinomycetota; class Actinomycetes; order Kitasatosporales; family Streptomycetaceae; genus Streptomyces; species Streptomyces sp. NPDC001222. The sequence goes on along the minus strand of NZ_JBIAXT010000021.1, from coordinate 88,046 downwards.
CTGGCTGGCCCGTCGGGCCTCCCGCCAGCTCGCCGCGGCGCAGACGATCGGCGTGGTCGAGCAGGGCGGCCGTACTGTGTCGCTGGGCGACCTGCTGGGCCCGGAGTTCGAGGCGAATCCCCGCGAGCTCTTCGGCCCCGACAACTACCACCCCTCGGCCGAGGGGTACGCCACGGCGGCGATGGCGGTCCTGCCGACGGTCTGCGCGGCGCTGGGCCTGTGGCCGGCGGACGAGGAGCGCCCCGACGCGTTCCGCCGGGAGGGTTTCCTGCCCGTGGCCCGCGCGGCCGCGGAGGCGGCCTCGGAGGCGGGCACCGAGGTCACGGCCGCTCTGCCGACGGGTCCCAGGGGCCCCTGGGCCCTCCTCAAGCGGCGGCGCCGCCGGCGTCTGCCGACCCCGGACGCGAGCCCGGCCACCGAACGGGAGCCGCTGCCCTGACGGGCGGCCACCCGTCCCGGCTTCCGGCCTCCGCCTCGCCCCGTCCTGGTCCCGGAGCGGCCCGGATCGGGGCGGAGGCGCCCGCACCCGGCTCGCGAAAAAGCAAGCGCTTAGAAAAGTGCGGCCGGTGTCACACCCCACGGCCCGTGACCTCCAACGTACGTACGGGTAACTTCCCCCACAGCCCTGCCCTCCTCGTGCAATGGAGCCGTGATGCCCGAAGCCGTCATCGTCTCGACCGCCCGCTCGCCCATCGGCCGCGCCGGCAAGGGTTCCCTCAAGGACCTGCGCCCCGACGACCTGACCGCGACCATCATCCAGACGGCGCTCGCCAAGATCCCCGAGCTGGACCCGAAGGACATCGACGACCTGATGCTCGGCTGCGGTCTGCCCGGCGGCGAGCAGGGCTACAACCTCGGCCGGATCGTCGCCGTGCAGATGGGCATGGACCATCTGCCGGGCTGCACGGTCACCCGTTACTGCTCCTCCTCGCTGCAGACCTCCCGCATGGCCCTGCACGCCATCAAGGCCGGCGAGGGCGACGTCTTCATCTCGGCCGGTGTCGAGACGGTCTCCCGCTTCTTCAAGGGCAGCTCCGACGGTCTCCCGGACACCCGCAACCCCCTCTTCGCCGAGGCCGAGGCGCGCACCGCCGCTGTCGCCGAGTCCGGGAGCGACGAGTGGCACGACCCGCGTGAGGACGGCCTGCTGCCCGACCCGTACATCGCGATGGGCCAGACCGCGGAGAACCTCGCCCGCCTCAAGGGCATCACCCGCGAGGAGATGGACGAGTTCGGCGTCCGCTCGCAGAACCTCGCCGAGCAGGCCATCGCCAAGGGCTTCTGGGAGCGCGAGATCACCCCGGTGACCCTCCCCGACGGGACGGTCGTCAGCAAGGACGACGGTCCGCGCGCCGGCGTGACCCTCGAGGGCGTGGCCGGGCTCAAGCCCGTCTTCCGCCCCGACGGCCGCGTCACCGCCGGCAACTGCTGCCCCCTGAACGACGGCGCCGCCGCCCTGGTCATCATGAGCGACACCAAGGCCCGGGAGCTGGGGCTGACGCCGCTCGCCCGGATCGTCTCCACCGGTGTCTCCGGGCTCTCCCCCGAGATCATGGGCTACGGCCCGGTCGAGGCCACCAATCAGGCCCTCAAGCGCGCCGGCCTCACCATCGGCGACATCGACCTCGTCGAGATCAACGAGGCGTTCGCGGCCCAGGTGATCCCCTCCTACCGCGACCTGGACATCCCGCTGGACAAGCTGAACGTCAACGGCGGTGCCATCGCCGTGGGCCACCCCTTCGGCATGACCGGCGCCCGCATCACCACCACACTGATCAACTCTCTCCAGTGGCACGACAAGCAGTTCGGCCTGGAGACGATGTGCGTCGGCGGCGGCCAGGGCATGGCGATGGTCATCGAGCGCCTGAGCTGACGGACTCACGTCCGGCACGCCCCCACGACAACGGTCCGAAGCCCCTGTCCCTCACGGGCTTCGGGCCGTTTTGTGATCCAATCTCCCCCAGGATGTGACCTATCTCCCTCCGACTAGGGTTTACCCAGGTCAGAGCCGTTTCCGGGGGAGGCTTGCACACCCGGACGCTGTCCGTTTCGTGACGTTACGCACTGACAGCTGGTTAGTCCACCCTTCAAGCTGATGTAGGAAGTCCGGGGCCGACCTTGAACCGGGAGTACGTCAGTGAGCGCCATGCCGATTGCCCTGCTGCTCACCACGACCGCCACCGCGGGCGTGGGCGTCGCCGTCCTGCGCAGCGTGCGCACGCTGCGCCGGCAGATCGCGGCCCTGCGCAGCGAACTCGCCGAGGGCCGCGCCGCGCAGGCACAGGGCCTGGTGCCCGCCGCCCGCCCCGGCACGGACGCGGAGGAGATACGCACCGCCGTGGCCGAGGCGCTGGCCGAGGAGCGGGAGCGTGAGCTGGCCGAGGCGCGGGCCTTCTGGGCCGCCCAGGAGGCCCGGGACATCGCCGACGCCCCCACCCTGTTCGGCCTGCCCGACAGCGAGCTGTTCGTGCCCCACCAGTCGGACTTCGCGGGCCTGGAGCACGACAGCCTGGAACCGGTGGCGGAACCCTTCCTCGAGAAGAACGAGTTCGCTCAGAACTCCTCCGTGGACGAGGGCCTCGGGGGGGAGTCCCCCGAGCTGGCCGCCGCCCGCCGTCGGCACCCCTCGCACCCCGACTTCGTCCCGTCCCCGTCCCCTGTGGTCAACGACCACGAGCGCACGGTCGCCCGTCTGGAGGAGCTGGCCGCCGCTCGTGTCGAACTCGCCGATGTGCGCCCCGGCCCGCTGGGGACCCTCGACGTCTACGTCTTCGCGGACGGTACGACGCTGTGCATGACGCCGGGCCACCGCGAGACGGCGGAGCGCCTGACGGCGGCCCTGGACGCCGGCCACGCGCCGGTCCTGCTCGGCGGCTCGGGCGTCTCGGGGGCGTACGCGCTGACGTTCGAGTGCGGCGACGAGAGCGTCTACATCCTGGCGGACCGCGTCATCGCGACCCTCTGACGAGACCGGTGGCACACGGCGGCCACCGGCACGGCTCCCGGGGGATGCGATCGCGCCGAAGGCGTACGCGCCTCAGACCCCGGCGCGTTGCTGTGCCTCCTGCACCAGCGTCACGGCCTGGGCGAGTTCCTCCTCGTCGCTCAGGACGACCGCGAGATCGTGTGCGGCGACCGTGATCTGGTCGGCGACCGCGAACATACCCGCGTCCGGCATGTCGCGGGGCTCGGCCGAGGGATCCTCCAGGAGCTGCGCGCGGCGCGCCAACTCCCTTGCCAGGCCGAGCGCCTCGGCCGCGGCGCTCCGTTGCAGCCGGCTCTGGGGCGCGGCCCGCAGGCGGTCGGCGAAGTGATCCACAGCCTGGGTCAAAGGCGTCGTATCAAGCACGCGGCGAGACTACGCGTCGCGGCAGGACTGTTGCCAACAGGCGAACACTCAGGCACGGTGACTTGAAGGACCGGCTTCGTCGAACGCGTCCGGAGGCGCCGATGTCCCAAGTCTTCTCCGAAGAGACCCATCGCAATCTGCTCGCCCGCATCCCGCACTGCACCGGTCGTGAAGTGTCCGACTGGCTTCGCACCGTCGCCGAAGGCCCCGCTCTCTGCTTCGAGGAGAAGGTCAGCTGGCTCCGGCACGAGCACAATCTCGCCTACGGCCACGCCAAGGCACTCATTCACGAGTACGACCTGAGAAGGGCCGCGCGCAAACTCGCCTGAGCGCGCACCGTCGAACCCGACTCCATATGCCGAAGGGCCCCCGAACCGTGGTTCGGGGGCCCTTCGGCTGAGACCGACCGGCACTGACCGGTACTAGTCGTTACTGCTGAAGATGGCGACCAGCCGCAGCATCTCCACGTAGATCCACACCAGGGTCATGGTCAGGCCGAACGCGGCCAGCCAGGACTCCTCGCGCGGTGCGCCGTACGCGATGCCGTCCTCGATCTGCTTGAAGTCGAGGGTGAGGAAGAACGCACCGAGCAGGATCGCGATGATGCCGACGAGCGCGCCCAGCGGGCCCATGCTGCGCAGCCCGCCGTCGGGGGCGGCGCCGAACGCGACCAGCAGCAGGTTGACCGCCATCACCAGGACGAACGCGATGGCGATGGCCATACCGATGCGGGCGTACCGCGCGGTGACCCGGATCCAGCCCGCCTTGTAGACGAGCAGGGTCGCGCCGGACACCGCCATGGTGCCGAGCACCGCCTGGAAGGGCGCGCCGGACCACTGCGCGTTGTACATCTCGCTGATGACGCCGAGGAAGACGCCCTCGAAGGCGGCGTACCCCAGGATCAGGGCGGGCGAGGGGGTGCGCTTGAAGGACTGCACCATCGCCAGCACGAACGCGATCAGCGCGGAGCCGACCGCGAGGCCGTAGCCGGTGGCCGAGATCGGCAGCAGCGTCCACGCGAGGATCGCGCCGACGGCGACCGTGCCGAGCGTCATCGCCGAGCGCATGACGACGTCGTCCATCGTCATCCGGCCGGTGGAGGCCGGGGCCTGCGGCGGGGCGCCGTACTGCGTCTGCTGGGCGTAGGGGTTCTGCGCGTAGGGGTTGGCACCGCCCGCGTAGGGGTTCTGCGCATACGGGTTGCCCTGCGTGCCGACAGCGGCTCCCCCGGCCTGCGGCGCGGTGTTGAAGCTCGCGTAGCCGTTGTCGCGGCTGAACCCCCGACGCGAGAAGACCGGGTTGCTGCTCCTCATTTCACTCCTCCATGGCCACCCTGCGTGGCCTTGGCTCAAGAGTAATAGGTAGGCAAAGGATTGACCCTACTGCTTGGGGAGGATCTTTCCCTCGTCCTTGCGCGCAACACGCTACGCACCTGCGTGATTCCCAGCACGTAAGCGGCCCATCCATGACCGAGTCGGAACAGAGTCGAGACCGGCCACGGACCGGCCACGGCCCGCTCTTCACCCGGACGGGTGACACCGGCCGCCGCCGACCCCACCCGGACGGACCTCCGAGGACCCACCCCGAGGAAACCCCGAGGTCTCCCCCTAGGGGGTGCGTCTGCCGGAAGCCCGTGCAACGGACCGCGGGCCAGGGGCCGGTCGGCGGCGCCCGCCTCATGACCTCCGCCCACCGGAAAACGCCCCCGGTCGGAACGGGAAAAGGGATCTCGGAAACCCTCGCTCTCGACGGCCGGAGGCACTTTCCACGGAAACGTCAACCAGCGCGCCAGCCATCACCGGTATTTCCCCGGGGAGGAGCGGGCGGAGCGGCAGGGAACGAATAGGTCTCCAGCATGTGCCCGTCTTCGTCACGGGCCGACAACGAGATCTCTGCCATGCCGTCCACTGTCAGACCGAAGGCGGCGACATTCACTCCGGGACAGCGCGGGACCGGATAGAGCCGGAGTTCGGTCGGCTCGGCCGATCCCACCGTCAGGGTCAGTTGTGCGACGGAATCCGCGGCTCGCACGACGATTCCGAGGAAATCGCCCTCTCTGCCCCAGTAGAGGTTGAGGTCGCGATGCTCCGCGAGCGCCGGTCCGCCCATGCCGCCGCCGAACACCGCGGCACCCCGTCTCCTGACGCCGAGCATCGTCGTGACATCGTCCGGGCGGACCGTGACGGTGAGCTGCCAGTCCTCTCCGGACGGAAGCACTCCCCGGGCGACGACCGCTTCATCGTCCTGCATGTCGCTCCTGTCGAACCGTATTTCGTTTCGTCTGCGACCGGATCAGCGGTGCACGGTGGCACACGGATATCCGGTGATTTTCGTCCACGCGTAGCACAGCTTGGTGTTCTGCGGATAGGTCGTGTTCGGGTTCGCGTAGGGGTAAACGCCCGGGTTGCTGTTCGGCGGACAGATGGGAGCCGACTCGAAGACCTGGTTCGAGTTCCGCACGTACTTCACCCGACTGCACCCCACATTGGCGTTGGCCGTGGTGTTCCACATGTTCGCCTTGAGCCCGGTGCCCCGGACGTCGATATACACGTCCGCGTTGCATCCGAAGTGGCTCTGCGGCTCCGCCGCGACAGATTTCGCCTGGTTCTCGAGGAACCCCGGGCGTGCTCGCAGACAGTCGTTGGACACCCATCCGCAGGCGGCATCACCGTTCTGCACCGACACCACCTCGTCCTGCTGCACGTCGGTCGACACCTCGGTGGTCGCCCCGTGAGGAGCGCGGCAGCACGTGCGGTGCCGACGGCGAGCATAGGGGCACATCAAGGCAATTCCCCCGTTTTCGGTGAGCGGCCCGCCCTCTGGGGCACTCGCGCCGAGTTGTGGTCGATCACGACATTAGCGGCGATTGATGCGCTCATGACATGAGCGGCGCGTTCCTTGGCGGTTCCTTGACCGGGCCTTTCAACGTTGAACGAGGTCCGGGCCACGGCCAGGCGGTCGGGGTGCGGCCGCTCGGGTCGGGAGAACTCGCGTCGGCGATGCCCACCCGACGTTCACACTCTCACCTCAAGCCGGCGGGTTCGTGAGGGCTCACGGTCCGTCAGATCCACGGCCGGGCCCCGAAGATGCCTCACAGCTCCCGCCACAGCCATGAGCGGCCGACCCGCCGACACCCCCTCCCCGTCACCCAGCGTCAGGCACATGCCACGCGCAAGCTCCCGAAGAATGCGGCAAACAGGGGCGAAAACGCACGCGAGAGGGCAGAAATGCAACCAGGGGGCCACCGTCGCGTCACTTCGACAGAGGCCCGCGGCCTACCGCCGCAGGCATGGAGGTGCCCGGAACCGGACTTGAACCGGTACGCCCGCGAGGGGCAGCGAGGTTTAAGCTCGCCGTGTCTGCATTCCACCATCCGGGCAGGCCATGGGCTCCGCATCGAGCGTTCCGAGCCTATCGGGAGGCATCCCCCGAACAGCGGGCGCACGATGCGATGTTGTCTTATTTTATTGAGGTCTGAGGGAGCATCAGCACTCGGTACGGGCCATCCGCACTTGCCAATAGCCTTTCGGGCGACCATGGGCCGTGTATGCGGAATGACGGAATTTCACCGTCCTGAAGGAGGGCACTGCGACCTGCACGTATCGGCTGACCAACCGCTTTCTGCTCTGGGCGGACGCGGGGACGCCCTCAGGGGCGCTCCTCATCCCCAGGTATGAGACCGATGGGCCCGGTCCGACTCGAGGCTGTCCCGGGAACGGGAACAGCGGCTGACTCCACGGGACCGATCGGCGGCGACGATGGAACACGTCCCCTTGACCTTCGTCGTCCCGACAGGAGCACCCGCCCGTGACCAGCACCCCTCTCGCCGACCGGACCACCACGGTGGCCGCCCGCGCCACGGACCTGTCGAAGGTCTACGGACAGGGCGAAACCCAGGTGGTGGCCCTGGACCGAGTGACCGTCGACTTCCAGCAGGCCCAGTTCACGGCCATCATGGGCCCCTCGGGCTCCGGCAAGTCGACGCTCATGCACTGCGTCGCCGGGCTCGACACCTTCTCGTCCGGCTCCGTCCGCATCGGCGACGTCGAACTGGGCTCGCTGAAGGACAAGCAGCTCACCAAGCTGCGCCGGGACAAGATCGGCTTCATCTTCCAGGCGTTCAACCTGCTGCCCACCCTGACCGCGCTGGAGAACATCACCCTCCCGATGGACATCGCGGGCCGCAAGCCGGACAAGGCGTGGCTGGACACCGTGATCCAGATGGTCGGGCTCGCGGGGCGGCTGAGCCACCGGCCCGCGCAGCTGTCCGGCGGTCAGCAGCAGCGTGTGGCGGTGGCGCGGGCGCTCGCGTCCAAGCCGGACATCATCTTCGGCGACGAGCCCACCGGAAACCTGGACTCGCGCTCGGGCGCGGAGGTGCTGGGCTTCCTGCGCAACTCCGTGCGGGAGCTGGGGCAGACGGTCGTGATGGTCACGCACGACCCGGTGGCGGCGGCCTACGCGGACCGGGTGATCTTCCTGGCGGACGGCCGGATCGTGGACGAGCTCCACGAGCCGAGCGCCGACGCGGTGCTGGACCGCATGAAGCAGTTCGACGCCAAGGGCCGGACGAGCTGAGGTCCCCGTACCCCGCCCCCGGGGCCCGCGCCCCAGGACCCCCGTCGGCCTGACCGGCCCGTCCCCCGTCCCGACCCCAGCCCAGGAAGAGAAATGTTCCGTACCGCCCTGCGCAATGTGCTCGCGCACAAGGCCAGGCTGCTCATGACCGTCCTCGCCGTGATGCTCGGCGTAGCCTTCGTGTCGGGCACCCTGGTCTTCACCAACACCATCTCGGACGCCTACCAGAAGAGTTCGGCCAAGGGCTTCGACCAGGTCGACGTGGCCATCCGGCCCGACGGCGGCCACCAAACCCGTAGCGACAGGATCGCCGAGGAGCCCCAGCTCACCCAGGCCCTCCTCGACAAGGCCGCCAAGGTGCAGGGCGCCGGGTCGGCCGTCGGCGTGGTCAACGGCTTCACCGCCATCGCCGACAAGCACGGCAAGCTCATCGGCGGCGGCTTCCAGTCCCAGGGCGGCAACTACTGGAAGACCGCTGACGCCCGGTACCCGATCGTCGGCGGGCATGCCCCGACGGGCGCGGACCAGATCCTCATCGACTCCAAGACCGCCGAGCGCGCCGGATACAAGGTGGGCGACACCGTGCGGCTGTCGATCGACGGCCCGGTGCTGACCCCGAAGGTCACCGGCATCTTCACCACCGACGACGGCAACGTGGCGGCCGGCGGCAGCCTCGTCCTCTTCGACACGGCCACCGCCAGCGCCTGTTCCACAAGCCCGGCGCCTACGACGAGATCGATGTGAAGGCGGCCTCGGGCACCAGCCAGATCGCGCTGCGCAACGCCCTCGACCAGATCCTGCCGAAGGACACCGCCTCCACCACCACCGGCAAGCAGCTCGCCGACGACCAGGCCAAGGAGATCGCCGACGCCACGAGCAGCATGCGCACCGCCCTGCTGGTGTTCGCGGGCATCGCGCTGTTCGTCGGCACGTTCATCATCGCCAACACCTTCACCATGCTGGTCGCCCAGCGCACCAAGGAGCTGGCACTGCTGCGCGCCGTCGGCGCCTCCCGCCGCCAGGTCACCCGGTCCGTGCTCATCGAGGCGTTCGTGGTCGGCGCGGTCGCGGCCGTCACCGGTCTGGTGGCCGGCATCGGCATCGGCGCGGGGCTGCGCTCGCTGGTGGGCTCGCTGGGCGGGACCGTTCCGGACGGGCCCCTCGTCATCACCCCGGGCACGGTCGTCGCCGCCCTCGCCGTAGGCATCCTGATCACGATGCTGGCCGCCTGGCTGCCGGGCCGCCGCGCGGCGAAGATCCCGCCGGTCGCCGCGATGAGCAGCGTGCACGCGAAGGCCACCACCAAGTCCCTGGTCGTACGGAACACGATCGGCGCCCTGTTCGCCGCGGCCGGCGTCGGCACCGTGGTGTACGCCACCACGCTGAACGCCTCGGACGGCCAGGGCCCGATGGGCCTCGGCGCGGTCCTCCTCATCATCGGTGTCTTCGTGCTCACCCCGCTGCTGTCCCGCCCGCTGATCGCGGCCGCCGCGCCGGTGATGCGCGTCTTCGGGATCGCCGGGAAGCTGGCCCGGCAGAACTCGGTGCGCAACCCGCGCCGCACCGCGGCCACCGCGTCGGCCCTGATGATCGGCCTGACCCTGATCACCGGTCTGACGGTGATGGCGGGCAGCCTGCAGACCGCGATCGACAAGATGGCGTCCTCCGCCATCAAGGCCGACTACGTGGTGTCCATGGCGAACCGCAACGAGCTGTCGCCCGATGTCGAGAAGACGCTCCGGACGACGGACGGCGTCACCGCGATCAGCCCGCTGCGCAACGCTCCCGCCCGCATCGAGGGCGACACCGAGTACGTGACCGGCGTCAACGGCCCCGCCATCGGCAAGCTGACGGATCTGAAGGTCGACGACGGCGCCTTCAAGGTCGGCGGCAGCCAGGTCGTCGTGGACGACGAGACCGCCAAGAACCACCACTGGACGGCGGGCTCGCGGTTCACGGTCGCCTACGAGGACGGCCGCAAGCAGCAGCTGACGGTCACCGGTGTCTACCAGAGCACCGAGATGATGCGCGGCATCATGCTGGACAACGCGACGCTCTCCCCGCATCTGCGCCACCCGGCCGACATGCAGGTCATGGTGAAGATGGCGGACGGCGCCACCGCGTCGGCCAAGAGCACGCTGCAGAAGGCGCTCGGCGACAACCCGGCCATCCTGGTCCAGGACAAGAAGGACATCTCCAACGGCATCGCGCAGATCTTCACGCTGATGCTGAACATGCTCTACGGCCTGCTGGCCATGGCCGTGATCGTCGCCGTCCTCGGCGTCATCAACACTCTGGCCATGTCGGTCTTCGAACGCTCGCAGGAGATCGGCATGCTGCGGGCGATCGGCCTCGACCGCAAGGGCATCAAGCGGATGGTCCGGCTGGAGTCCCTGGTCATCTCGCTGTTCGGCGGAGTCCTCGGCATCGGCCTGGGCGTGTTCTTCGGCTGGGCGGCCGGTGAACTGCTCGGCACCAAGATGTCGACGTACGAACTGGTCCTGCCCTGGGGCCGGATGGCCGTCTTCCTCCTGCTGGCGGGGGTGGTCGGAGTGCTGGCCGCCCTGTGGCCGGCCCGGCGGGCGGCTCGTCTGAACATGCTGGCGGCGATCAAGTCGGAGTAGCGGCAACCGTCGCGAAGGGGCCCCGTTCCCACCGGAACGGGGCCCCTTCGTCGTACCGTCGCCCGCCTCCTACGGGCTCGCCCGCACGGATGTCAGCCGTGCCAGGTGCGGGGACGCAGCGGCAGCCCGGACGCGCCCGACTCCGGCGTTCGCACGGCGAGGACCTGGTTGACGCCGATGCGGTTGCGTTCGAACGCGAGGGCGGAGGCGGCCATGTACAGACGCCACACACGGGCACGGCCCGGGCCGGCGAGGGACTGCGCACGCCCCCACTGCGCCTCCAGCCCGCCGACCCACGCGCGCAGGGTGAGGGCGTAGTGCTCGCGGAGCGACTCCACGTCGCGGACCTCGAATCCGGCGCGCTCCAGCTGGGTCACGGTGGTGCCGACGGGGGCGAGTTCACCGTCGGGGAAGACATAGGCGTCGATGAACGCGTCGACGGAGTACGCGGACTCGTCCTGCTGGGGGCGCCGCCCGATCTGGTGGTTGAGCAGCCGCCCGCCGGGCCTCAGCAGGCCGTACAGATCGCGGGCGTACTCCAGGTACCGTTCGGCACCGACGTGCTCGGCCATGCCGATGGAGGAGATCGCGTCGTAGGGGCCGTCGACGACGTCCCGGTAGTCCTGCACCCGGATCTCGACGCGGTCGGCGAGACCCTCCTCGGCGATCCGCTTACGGGCGTAGGTGGCCTGCTCCTGGGAGAGGGTGACGCCGACGACGCTCACCCCGTGCTCGCGGGCCGCGTGGATCGCCATGGAGCCCCAGCCGCAGCCGACGTCGAGGAGACGCTGACCGGGCTTCAGCCCGAGCTTGCGGCAGACGAGTTCGAGCTTGTCGCGCTGGGCGTCCTCCAGGGTGGCCCCGGGCGCGTCCCAGTAGGCGCAGGAGTACACCATGGACGGGCCGAGAACGATCTCGTAGAAGTCGTTCCCCACGTCGTAGTGGTGGCTGATGGCGCGTTTGTCACTGCGCCGGGTGTGGAGGTGCCCGCGGACTCTGCGGATCTCCTCACGGGGCGGCGGGGGCGGCGGGAAGGGGCCGGCCAGCCGGGCGAGCCCGCGGACGGCGGCGCGCACGTCCGGGTCGCGGACCGCCTGGAGGAGGGTGCGGGAGTCGTCGCCGCGCTCCCAGACGAGACCGGCCATCAGACCGAGGGCGGTGTACAGATCGCCGTCGATGGTGAGGTCCCCGGCGACCCAGGCACGGGCCAGCCCCAACTCCCCCGGCTTCCACAGCAGGCGGCGCAGGGCACGGCGGTTGCGTACGACGAGGACGGGAGCACCGGGAGGGCCGGCTTCCGAACCGTCCCAGGCGCGGATGCGCACCGGGAGCGGTGCCCCCAGCAACTGTTCGACGAGACTCTTCAGCCGCGGCGCGGCGTCGGCCATGGTGCACACCTCCGATGGAGATATCCCCTGCTCGCACCGGACGGAGAACCGCACGGGGAGCCCGGGGAAGGGTTCCGGGATGTCCAACACCACGTAAACACCTGCGGGGCCGCGCCGCAGTCCCCCGATGGCGTTACGGCTGGGCAAAATGCCCGTGTACGAAGGCTGGTGGGCGCCGCTTTGCGAGGTCAGGCACCGAAAGCACGCCGAACGCCGAAGGGCCTCCCGCACCACGGATGGCGGGAGGCCCTTCGGCTGGAACGGTGACCTTCAGGTCAGGAGGCCTTGGCCTTCTCCCCGGTCTTGGCCGCGGCGACCGGCGCCGGCTTGGCGGCCTCGTAGAACTCCTCGCGCGGAGACTCGATGGCGCCGAGCGAGACGACCTCGCGCTTGAGGAACATGCCGAGCGTCCAGTCCGCGAAGATCCGGATCTTGCGGTTCCAGGTCGGCATCGCCAGACCGTGGTAGCCACGGTGCATGTACCAGGCGAGACGTCCCTTGAGCTTGATCTTCGTCTTGCCCATGACGATCATCGCGACGCCCTTGTGCAGACCGAGGCCCGCGACCGCGCCCTTGTTGGCGTGGCTGTACTCCTTCTGCGGGAAGCCCCGCATACCGGAGACCACGTTGTCGCCGAGGACCTTGGCCTGGCGCAGCGCGTGCTGCGCGTTCGGCGGGCACCAGGCGTTCTCGTTGCCCGCCTTTCGGCCGACGAGGTCGGGCACCTGGGCGTTGTCACCCGCGGCCCAGATGTAGTCGGTGCCCTGGACCTGGAGGGTGGCGGCGGTGTCCACGTGACCGCGCGGACCGAGCGGGAGGCCGTAGCGGGCGAGCGCCGGGTTCGGCTTGACGCCGGCCGTCCACACGATGGTGTTGGAGTCGACCTCGAGGCCGTTCTTGAGCACCACGTGCCCGTCGACGCAGGACTCCATCGAGGTGGACAGGTAGACCTCGACGCCGCGGCCCTCGAGGTGCTGCTTGCCGTACTGGCCGAGCTTCGGACCGACCTCGGGGAGGATCTTGTCGGCGGCGTCGACGAGGACGAAGCGCATGTCCTCACGGGACACGTTCTTGTAGTACTTGGCCGCGTCCCGGGCCATGTCCTCGACCTCACCGATGGTCTCCGCACCGGCGAAGCCACCGCCGATGAAGACGAAGGTCAGCGCCTTGCGGCGGATCTCCTCGTCGGTCGTGGAGTCGGCCTTGTCGAGCTGCTCGAGGACGTGGTTGCGCAGGCCGATGGCCTCCTCGATGCCCTTCATGCCGATGCCCTGCTCGGCGAGGCCGGGGATCGGGAAGGTGCGGGAGACCGCGCCGAGCGCGATGACCAGGTAGTCGAACGGCAGCTCGTACGCCTCGCCGACCAGCGGCGCGATGGTGGCGACCTTGCGGTCCTGGTCGATGGTGGTGACCCGACCGGTGAGGACCTCCGCCTTGGGCAGGACGCGTCGCAGCGGGACGACGACATGCCGGGGGGAGATGCTGCCGGCGGCGGCTTCGGGGAGGAAGGGCTGGTAGGTCATGTACGAGCGCGGGTCGACGACCGTGACGGTCGCCTCGCCGTAGCGCATCTTCTTCAGGATGCGTCGAGCTGCGTACAGGCCTACGTACCCACCGCCTACTACGAGGATCCTGGGACGCTCCGTGGTGCTCATGCCATCGAGTATCCACCCGCCCCCGAGGGGTCGCTCGTGCGCCCCTTCACAAGGTTCTTGAGGGCCCGTGCTACACTCCGCGACCCGCGTGACACAGGTCATGGCGGCGGACGGGAACCGCGGCACACCATGATCCGTTGTCAATGCCGCGTGAGCTGCCTCTCTGGGCGTACAAGGCGACCGTGAGGGTGCCCGAACACCCCTGGAACATTCCCTTCCGGGCCCCTCTCACACCTACCGACTGAACATGTTCAAACGGTTCAGAGTCCCGCGCAAGGGCCGACCGGCCCCCTTTGACGGCGGCACGCGGCGGTTTTCCTTGTGAAGAACTTCACGAAGTTTTCCGACCGACCGTCGGCGAGGCGCCCCGAAGGGCCCCTCGGCGTCGCTCAGACGTTATCCGACCTGCTCAGTCGATGACTACCGATGAGTAACAAAAGAGAGCTACACCACCGCCCGACGGCGCAGACCACGCCACAGCCTGGCGACGCGCCACGGCGTCAGAGTGATCGCGACTCCGCCCGCGAGCAGGCTGCCGATGGCGATCCCCCAGCAGGGAATTGAGGCTCCGGGCTGATCCGTCCAGTCCCACCACCGGAACCGTCCCAGGCCGTCGGTCTGCCAGTACGTCAGGGGGAACAGGGTGACCAGCGGAAGGATCCAGGAGAACCGCCACCCCTTGGTGATCACTGGCCCGCGAACAAGCCGGACCCCGACCGGACCCGACCGTGCCGGGGCGCGGTGAATGCCCTGCAACAACCGCAGGCCCGGCTCCCGTTCGAGGGGAGTCGGGCCTGCCGGTTCGTTGTCCGAGTGGTTCCTACGCCACCGACCACGCGATGCCGTCGAGGATGTCGTGTTCGCTGACCACGACCTCGGTGGCCCCGATCCGTTCCATGATCGCGAGCAGGACGAGGGCGCCCGCGCCGATGACGTCCACGCGTCCCGGATGCATCGACGGGATCGCCGCCCGCTCGGCGTGCGTGGACCGCAGGAGCCACTCGGTGATCTCGCGCACGCGCTCCAGGGAGACGCGGGAGTGGTGGATCCTCGTGGAGTCGTACTCGGGGAGTTCCTGGGCGATCGCCGAGACGGTGGTGACCGAGCCCGCGAGGCCGACCAGCGTGTGCGCCTCGTGCAGCGGCACGGTCTGCTCCACCAGGTCCAGCGCGGCCTCGATGTCGGACCGTATGGCGGCGATCTGCTCCTCGGTGGGCGGGTCGGTGACGGCCCCGTGGTGCACAAGATGCCGCTCCGTCATACGGACGCAGCCGATGTCGACGGACCGGGCACCGTCCACCCGCTCGTCGCCGACGACGAACTCCGTGGAGCCGCCGCCGATGTCCACGACCAGATAGGGCCTGGCGAGGTCGTCCCGGCCCGCCAGTTCCTTGGTCGCGCCCATGAAGGAGAACTCCGCCTCCTGGTCGCCGGAGATGACCTCGGGCTCGACACCGAGGATGTCCAGGACCCCGCGGACGAACTCGTCCCGGTTCTCGGCGTCCCGGGAGGCGGACGTGGCGACGAAACGCAGCCGTTCGGCGCCGTACCCCTTGATGGTCTCCGCGTACTCACGGCAGGCTGCGAACGTGCGCTCCAGCGCCTCCGGGGCGAGCCGCCCGGTGCGGTCCACGCCCTGGCCGAGCCGGACGATGGTCATCCGCCGGTCCAGCTCGACGAGTTCACCGGTGGCGGGGTCGGCGTCCGCCACCAGGAGCCGGATGGAGTTCGTACCGCAGTCGACGGCGGCTACGCGTGTCACTTGCCCTTCCCCTTCTCTCCGGCCCCGTTCTCCTCGGCGGCGGGAACCTGGACGGGCTGAACGGCGAACCAGCCGGTGTCCGTCGTCTCCACCTCCCACTCGTCGCCGGACGGCGGCCCGGCGGGCGACACGCACGACCCCTTGCGCCACCACTCCGGCAGCATCTCGATCGCCTCGTCGCCGAGCGGGTTGACCCCCGGCCCGGCGGCCAGCGAGTGGGCCACGAGCACATGCAGGCACTTCACCCGGTCCGGCATGCCGCCCGCGCTCGGGAAGCCCTCCAGGACCTCGATGGCGTCGCGGCGGGCGATGTAGTCCTCGTGCGCGGCGCGATAGGCGGCGGCCAGCTCCGGGTCGGTCCCGAGGCGCTCCGTCATCTCCTTCATGACGCCGTTGGCCTCCAGCGTGCCGATCGCCGAGGCGGCGCGCGGACACGTCAGGTAGTACGTCGTCGGGAAGGGGGTGCCGTCGGGGAGCCGAGGCGCCGTCTCCACGACGTCCGGCTGCCCGCACGGGCAACGGTGCGCGATCGCGCGCAGCCCGCGCGGTGTGCGGCCGAGCTGCTGCTGGATGGCCTCGACATCCGCGTCCGTGGGCTCGGTGGGCGGGGTGGGCGGCGGGGGCGTTTCCATGCGGTACGAAGTCTCTCTTGGTCTCTCTTGTGTCGCTGCCGGGCTCTGGCGGGATCCGGCAGGTACGGCGGGCGGGGTCCGGCGGGTCACCGGGCGGGGTTCGGCGGGTTCACCGGGTGGGGTCCGGCGGGTTCACCGGGCGGGGTCCGGCGGGTTCACCGGTCCGACGCGTCGGCCTTGTCCACCCCGTCCCAGACGCCGGTGTACCAGGGGCGCGCGAAGGCCGTCCGGTGTACGCGGGACTGCCTGGCCGGGTCCGGGGCGACCACGATGTACCCGGTCTCGCCCGGCATCACATAGTGCAGCCGCTGCCGGATCTGCTGCTCCGCGTACGCGTCGTCCTGCCAGCGCGCCTTGAGGTCGCGCAGCTGCTCGACCCGGTTGCGGGCCTCCTGGCGCTGCCGCTCCAGGCCGGCGATCTGGGCACGCTGGGAGACGTACTGCCGTATCGGGTACGCGAGCGCCACGATCAGCGAGCACAGCACGAGGGCGAGCAGCGCGGCCCGGCCCGTGAGCCGGGAACGGCGGGCCTGCCGTCTGGTCTGGGAACGGTAGACCCGGGCCGCCGTCTGCTCGCCGAGCAGCCGCAGCCTGGTCGCGGTGGAGAACCGGTCACGGTCCTTCACGGCCATGTCTTCCGCCTCCCCTTCACGTGCGTACGTCCCCGCACACGGTACGGGACCGCGTACGGGGACGTACGGACGACTGGCTAAGGCGTTGCCCTGCGTGCTCAGCCCTTGAAGCGCGGGAACGCGCTGCGGCCGGCGTACACCGCGGCGTCGTCGAGGATCTCCTCGATGCGCAGCAGCTGGTTGTACTTGGCGACGCGCTCCGAGCGTGCCGGGGCACCGGTCTTGATCTGACCGCAGTTGGTGGCGACGGCCAGGTCGGCGATGGTGACGTCCTCGGTCTCGCCGGAGCGGTGGGACATCATGCACTTGAAGCCGTTGCGCTGGGCCAGCTCGACGGCGTCGAGGGTCTCGGTCAGCGAACCGATCTGGTTGACCTTGACCAGCAGGGCGTTGGCGGTGCCCTCCTCGATGCCGCGGGCGAGGCGCTCGGGGTTGGTGACGAACAGGTCGTCGCCGACGAGCTGGACCTTGTCGCCGAGGCGGTCGGTGATGACCTTCCAGCCGGCCCAGTCGTCCTCGAACAGCGGGTCCTCGATGGAGACGAGCGGGTAGGCCGCGACGAGCTCCTCGTAGTACTCCGTCATCTCGGCGGCGGAGCGCTCCTTGCCCTCGAAGAGGTACTTGCCGTCCTTGTAGAACTCGGAGGCGGCGACGTCGAGGGCGAGGGCGATCTGCTCACCGGGGACGTACCCGGCCTGCTTGATGGCCTCGAGGATGAGGTCGAGGGCCTCGCGGTTGGAGCCGAGGTTCGGGGCGAAGCCGCCCTCGTCGCCGAGGCCGGTGGACAGGCCCTTGCCCTTCAGCACCTTCTTGAGGGTGTGGTAGACCTCGGTGCCCCAGCGCAGGGCCTCGGAGAAGGACTCCGCGCCGATCGGGGCGATCATGAACTCCTGGATGTCCACGTTGGAGTCGGCGTGCGAGCCGCCGTTCAGGATGTTCATCATCGGCACCGGCAGCAGGTGCGCGTTCGGGCCGCCCAGGTAGCGGAAGAGCGGGAGGTCGCTGGCCTCGGAGGCGGCGTGGGCCACGGCGAGGGAGACGCCGAGGATGGCGTTGGCGCCGAGGGAGCCCTTGTTGTCGGTGGCGTCCAGGTCGAACATCGCCTGGTCGATCAGGCGCTGCTCGGTGGCGTCGTAGCCGACGAGCTCCGGGCCGATCTGCTCGATGACCGCGAGGACGGCCTTCTCGACACCCTTGCCCTGGTAGCGGTTGGGGTCGCCGTCGCGGAGCTCGATGGCCTCGAAGGCGCCGGTGGAGGCGCCGGACGGAACGGCGGCACGACCCGTGCTGCCGTCGTCGAGGCCGACCTCGACCTCGACCGTGGGGTTGCCTCGGGAGTCCAGGATTTCCCGGGCTACGACGACGTCGATGGACGGCACGAGCATCTCCTTCGTGGAATGTGACGCTGAAAGTGCGGGGCTGGTGTGCCTTGCGACTAGAGCCTAACCGTCCCGGGGCATCGGCCAGCCGACCGACCGTCCCGCGGACAGGGTGACGGTACACATTGTTCGTTCCCGGAACAAAGGGCGGGTGACGAAGGAGGGACGCCGAAGCGAAGAGCCCCGCTCCGATGCGTTCGGGGGTGTACGCATCGGAGCGGGGAGCCCGTGGGGACGGGGCGTCCTCAGGGGGCGCCGACCGTGGGGGGCGCGACCCGGGGGAGGCCGCGGGCCGGCCGCCTCACAGCTGTCACTTCAGGTGCAGCTGCTGGCCCGGGTAGATGAGGTCGGCGTTCTCGACGATGTCCTTGTTCAGCTGGAACAGCTTCTCCCAGCCGCCCTGGACGTGGTGCTTCTCGGCGATCGAGCTGAGGGTGTCGCCCTTGACCACCTTGTACTCGCCGTCACCCTTCTTGACCTTCTTGCCGGTCGGGGTGGTGACGGTCTTCTTGGCGGCCGGACGCTGCGCGGAACGATTGGCCGCCTGCGGCTCGGTCGAGCGGGTGGTGGTGCTCTTCACGGAGTTGCCGGAGCCGGTGGAGCTGCCCGTGGAGGCCGCGCCGCCGTTGTAGGGGGCACTGGTCAGACCGGTGCCGCACACCGGCCACGCGCCCTTGCCCTGACCCGCGAGGACCTTCTCGGCGACGGCGATCTGCTGGCCCTTGGAGGCCAGGTCGGCGCGCGCGGCGTAGGCGGTGCCGCCGTAGGCGGCCCAGGTCGAGTTGGTGAACTGCAGGCCACCGTAGAAGCCGTTGCCCGTGTTGATGGACCAGTTGCCGCCGGACTCGCACTGCGCGACGGCGTCCCACTGGGAGGCGGTGGCGGCGGAGGCGCTGCCGGCCGCCATCAGCGGGCCGGCGACGGCGGCGCCGGCGACACCGGCGAGCGCGATGGCGCGGACGGCCTTGGACGGACGGCGGTGCTTTCCCTTGCCGGAACACAGCATGGTTCGATCCCCTCACCGACGCCTGCGAGGTGAGCTGTCGGGTTCGGGCCGGTTGAGTTGCCCGGCCGCGCGCCTCCCCGGCGCACGGCTCCACCCCTAGCCGCACCCGGTCAACTCCCGGGCGCGGCACTTACCTTGGGTCCCCCGCTCCTGCCTACGGCGCTGGAAGCGTCGACTGTTCCCGTACGGCCGCTGGCAGGATTCGGCGTTGCGACCGTCGGGGCCCGCTGTGGCGAGCGGTCACGACCGTAAGCAGGCGACGCGCCGAATTTCAAAGACGATCAGGGCTTATGAGACTCATATCTCACTCTCGCCAAACCGGACATTCAGCGCGAAGCGGGGCGTGAAATAGCTTCGTCGAGGCGGCAGTTCGAGCGACTGTTCAGGACTCGTCGCCGGACAGTCCAGCCGTCACCACAAGGCTCAGACCGGGCATGATGTGGTTGGGGTCGGCGCCGATCTCCTGCTTGTTCGCGTCGTACAGCGCATGCCAACCGCCCTTGAGGTCAAGGAAGTCGGCGATGCTCGACAGGGTGTCTCCGAGACGGACGAGGTACGAGTCGTCGGCGGTCTCGCGCCCGGCGGCGGAGCCGCGCGAGGCATGACGGCCGGCCGACTCGCCGCTGCGGCCGTCCGTGTCGCCCTCGTCGGCGCTGTCGCCACGGTGGCGGCCGGCACCCGAGGCCGAAGACGCCCCGTTCTGCGCGACCTTGTCCGACTCGTCGCTCTTCGTCGTGGCCGAGAGCGTGCCGAGCAGGTCGTCCGATCCGTTGTCGTCCTCGTTGCCCCCGGTCGAGCCGTCCGTCGCCGTCGAGGACGACGGGGAGGACGGCGAGGACGAGGGGGAGCCGGAGTCGGACGAGGAGGGAGCGGAGGGGGACGACGGGGACCCGGAGGAAGACGGAGACGACGAAGGCGACGTCGACGGCGAGTCGGACGAGCCCGACGAGTCCGACGGCTTGGCCGAGTCCGACGCTCCCGACGAGTGGTGCGACTTGGACGACTGGGATGCGTCGTGCGTATCGGGCGACCCGAAGCCCACCCCGGTGTCCGAGAAGAAGACGGCGCCGCCGCCGGAGGGGTGGTCGCCCACGCCCGTGTCGACGTCCGCGGTGGCCGAGTCCTGACCCAGGCCGGCGGCCACGCCGCAGGTACCCCACGCGAGAGCGCCGCGCTTGTCCAGGATCTTCTCGGCGACGGCGATCTGCTGGGAGCGGCTCGCCTGGTCGGGACTGGTGGCGAACTCGAGGCCGCCGTACTTGTCCCAGTCCTCCTGCGTCAACTGGAGTCCGCCGTAGTGGCCGTTGTCGTGGTCGGCGCTCCAGGCGCCACCGCTCTCGCACTCCGCGACCCGGTCCCAGGTCGTACCGCTGGCCGCGCTCGCGCCTGTGGCGGCCAAAAGCGGGATGGCGATCGCTGAGCCGGTGACCCCTGCGGCGACAAGGAGTGCCGGAGCCTGGCGGGGGCGACGGTGTCGACCGTTCCCGGAGAGCATGCGGTTGCCTTTCACACGACAGCAGGGGCCAACGCGGCGGCTGTGGCGTTCCGCCGTGTTGATGCGTGAAGGTATCCGCAGACGATCACTTGTCACAAGTTAATGCAGCACAGATCACGTGAAGATTACGGAGCTGAGAAACTGTCACTTTTCTGTGACCGTCCGCGTGTCCGCCACCTCATTCGGCGGCATCGGCGGTACGGCAGTGATCTTCCCCCGGAATCGGGGTGAACTCCACCGGAAGCGTGCGCAATCCACGCATAATGAGCCCTCCGCGCCAGCGCAAATCAGCGGAATCCACCGCGAGTCGCAGGTCCGGGAGACGGGTGAGGAGCGTGGCGAGCGCGGTCTGTCCCTCCAGCCGGGCGAGGGGCGCACCGAGGCAGTAGTGGATCCCGTGCCCGTAGCCGAGGTGCTGATTGTCACGGCGGGAGAGATCGAGCACATCGGGCTCGGCGAACCGCTCAGGGTCCCGGTCCGCGGCCGCGAGCACCACGAGAACGGGATCACCGGCGGCGACGTCCTGCCCGCCGATGGAGAGCGGCCGGGTCGCGAACCGCCACGTGGCCAGCTCGACCGGGCCGTCGTAGCGCAGGAGTTCCTCGACGCCGGTCTCCAGGAGGTCCCTCTCGCCACGGCTGATCGAGGTCTGGAGGCGGGACCGCTGCTCGGGGTGGGTGAGCAGGGCGTACGTCCCGTTGCCGATGAGGTTGACGGTGGTCTCGAACCCGGCGAAGAGCAGGATGAACGCCATTGCGGCGGCCTCGTTCTCGGTGAGGTGCTCTCCGTGGTCGGAGGCGCGGATGAGCCCGGAGATCAGGTCCTCGCCGGGGCCGGGCGTCTCGGACAGGGCCTCGCGCTTGCGGTGGATGAGGTCGGCGAGATAGCCGCGCATCTTCTTCACGGACCGCGCGACCCCGCCCCGCGGGCCTCCCCCGTGGCGGATCATCATGCCCGCCCAGTCCCGGAAGTCGTCCTGGTCCTCGCGGGGGACGCCGAGCATGTCGCAGATCGCGTAGATGGGGAGCGGGAAGGCGAACTCGTGGATGAGATCGGCGGTCCCGCGGTCCGCGAACCGGTCGATGAGCTGGTCGGCCAGCTCCTGCACCCGGGGCGCGAACTCGGCGACGCGGCGGGGCGTGAACGCCTTGGAGACCAGTCGGCGCAGCCGGGTGTGGTCCGGTGGGTCGATGTTGAGCAGGTGCGTCATCAGCTCGGCCTTGCGCTCACCGGGGATGCCGGTCTTCCCCTTGGCGTGCGCGGGCTCGTCGTGGTGTGCCGGGTTCTTGCTGAGCCGCTGGTCGGCCAGGGCCTGCTTGGCGTCGGCGTAACGGGTGACCAGCCAGGCCTCCACACCGCTCGGCAGCCGCGTCCGGTGCACGGGGGCGTGCTCGCGGAGCCAGGCGTAGGCGGGGTAGGGGTCGGCGGCGAACTCCCAGGTGAAGAGTTCGGGGCCGGGGGCGGAAGCGGGGCGGGCGGGCTGGTGCTGGTCGGTCACTCCCCGACGGTATCCACGGCCGCCCCGGCCCGCCCTGCCAGGTCGCCCCCGGCCCCCGGGACACCTCCGGCCGACGAACCCACCGGCCTTCGCCCCCGGCTCCGCGGCCATCGACGGCTTTCTGCGGGAGCTGCTCCTAGACCTCCGACCCGAGCCCGTCGCTCTCCGGCCCGGACTCCTCGGTGCCGGGCCCGAGCCCCTCGGCGGCCCGTACGGCGTCGCGGTAGGCGCGGGCGGCGGCGCGCAGGGCCGCCTCCGGGTCCACCCCCTCCGCCTCCGCGTGCGCGGCGAGCGCCAGCAGTTCGTAGCCGACGCCCTCGCCCTGCGGGAGCGGCACGTCCAGGCCCGCCGAGCGCACCCGGGAGGACAGCTTCGCCGCCAGGGCCAGACCCGGCTGCCCCAGGGGAACGCCCTCCGTCACCGATGTGCGCTGCTTCTCGATCGCCTTGGTGCGCAGCCAGTGCTCCTTGACCTCCTCCGGCGTCGTCGCGGTCTCGTCGCCGAAGACATGCGGATGGCGGTGGATCAGCTTGGCGACGATGCCGCCCGCCACGTCGTCGACGGAGAAGGGCGCCTCGGGGTCCTCCTCGGCTATCCGGGCGTGGAAGACGACCTGGAGCAGGACGTCGCCCAGCTCCTCGCGCAGTTCCTCCCGGTCGCCCGCCTCGATCGCCTCGACCAGCTCGTACGCCTCCTCGATGCCGTACTTGGCGAGGCCCTTGTGGGTCTGCTGCGAGGACCAGGGACACTCGGCCCGGATGCGGTCCATGACCTGCACCAGGTCGAGCAGACGGGCGCCCGGAAGGTCGTAGGAGGCGGGGAGCAGCTCCAGATCCGGCATCCGCACCCGGCCCGAGCCCGCGAGCCGGGCGAGGCCGTCGGTGAGACGCGGCTCGCCCTCGCCGGTCGCGACGACGACCACCGTGCGGCCGCCGGCACAGGCGTCGACCAGGTCCTGGGCGCTCGGGGCGCCCTGCTCGACGGCTATGCCCGCCTCGCGCAGATACGGCAGCTGCGGATGCGCGCCGTCCGAGCACAGCACCCGGTCGGCGTCGCGCAGCGCCTGCCACGCGGGCCAGGACAGCAGCCCGGGGGCGACCCGGTGGCTGGTGGTGAGCAGGACGACCCGGCCGGGGGCGGCGGATGCCGCCGCGTCCCGGCCCTGGTCGGGGGCGCCTTCGAAGCTGGTTGCGTTCACCCTTCGAACGTAACCCACGGCACCGACGGCCCCGGAAGTTTTCCACAGACCGGCGCGCGGAGGCCCGCCGGACTCCGCCGCCGGTCGTCCCCGCTACGCCGGCTGCGGTGCCGCGGCCGCCGTGGCCTCCTTGACCCAGGGCGTCTTCGCGTCCACCCGGCTGCTCTTCCGCACGTCCCAGGTGCCGTAGCGCGGATTGAGGTCGATGTTCAGTTCCTTGGACGCCTGAGCCATCGCCTTCCAGAACGTGGCCTTGCCGTCCGCCGTGCTCATGTCGGCGCCGAGCGCGGCGGACAGCTTCTGCGCCTGGACCTCGGTGCGCAGGTTGTCGTCGATGCGCCGGGGCGCCACCCCGTACTGCTCCAGCCAGATCGACTGCAGCGCCCGCGCGCCCCCCGCCTGCCGTTCGAGGTTCGCGCGCATCTGTTCGACGTCCCGGCGGCTGACCGACACGCCCGCGTCACCGGCCGCGCGGTCCAGGACCCGGTCGAGGACCAGGCTCTGGAGCGTGTCGCGGGCGAGGCTGCTGGTCCGGGCGATCGTCTGCTGGTACTGGGTGTCGTCCGGGGTGGCGGCGCGCTGCGCCGTGCGCACCTCCTTCACCCGGCCCTCCAGCTGGGCGACCGTGATCCGCTCGCCTCCGACGACGGCCACGGCACCGGGGTGCTCGGTTTCACCGCACGCGGTGAGGACGGGGGCCGCGACGAGGGCGGCGCTGACGGCGATCGCGGTGCGACGGCGGTGCAAGGTGGCCTCCCGAGGAGATTGTGCGACAGTGCACAAGGTCTTGCGGTGATCGATGGTAGGCAGTGGCCCAGCTCTGGCCAACCCGTACGACCAACGATTCACCGGGACTTCGGGCACCGTCGTCACATGCGCGCCACTCACTTCGCCGGTTGCCCGGCCGCCGCCCGGACCCCCGCTCCCGCCTCCTGCGGCCGGTCCAAGGGGCTCAGCCGGTTCAGCCGGTGATGGCGACGGGCGCGTCCCACGCGTCACGGTCGACCGTGAGCGTGTAACCCCCGCGGGTCTCCTTGCTGTTGACCATGTACTGGTGGCCCCGGCTGTGGCTGGTGTACTGGGTGGAGCCCCACGGCCAGTCCGTGGTGGTCGTGTAGCTCTTGTCCCACAGGGCGTACCAGAGGTTGCCCGGCAGGTCCGTCTTGTCCTTCGCGGTGGCGATGGCCTTGGCGCTGGAGCTGGTGAAGCCGTAGAAGCCGGCGCGGTAGGTCTTGGCGTGCAGCTGCTTGTCGAAGGCACGCACATAGGCCAGCACGGCGTTGTTGCACGACGTGTTGGTGGTGTCGTACGGCTCCATGTCGAGGTAGATCGGGCTGCCGGCCTTGATGCCGAGCGCCGACGCCTTGGCCACCGCGTCCGAGGCGTCGCTCGTCCCGAGGGAGGTGGCGTTGGCGGCGGTGAGTTTCTCGGGGTTGGAGCTGGTCTGGCAGGGCGGCTGGGCGCCGACGTAGATCGGGATGAGCTTCCATCCGACGGAGCTGACCGACTTCACCCAGGACGCGGTCAGGTTCGGCTGGTTGCAGCCGCGGTTCTTGCCGCCCACGTACACGGCGGCGGCACCGTAGAAGCCGTCGTGCCAGCCCTTCATCGCGGACAGCGACGGCGCGGTGCACGTGTCGAAGGCGTGCCCGGTGAACGTCTTCTGCGCCGGCCAGGTCGTCGCGGCCATCGAGGTCTGCGCCGCGATCCCGGCGCCCGCGACGACGGCGGCCCCCGCCGCCGCCCATGAGATGTATCGGAACTTCTTGGACTGCCGGTGACCGGCCATCCCCAACCCCACTTCTCGACAGGCGGCACGCGCGCGGCGGCCGCCGGAAGAATCCCTGAGCCCCGGGCGGCGGCGCGCGTCCGGCGCGGCCGCGCCCATGACGGCGTCCGCACAGACGTCCGAGGATGACTGAAACCTACACCCCATCCAGGGAGCCGCGTGACCGTTAACTCGGTTCACACAGCCCGGCTTGAGGAATCTTTGACCGTTCGTCCATCTGCGCGTGATCTGTGTGCCGCCCGGCGCACCTCACACCCGCCGGGTGCGCCGCAGAATCCGTACGGCGGGCCAGGCCAGCAACGCGGCGACGCCCCACAGGAAGCCCGAGATGCCCAGCCACTCGCCGGTGGTCGTCTCCGGGTCGCCGGCGCCGAACACCGTCAGCAGCAGGGCGAAGAAGGCGAAGAGACCGCCGAGGAGGCCGAAGACGACCACCGCGGCCGTCTGCCGCCCGGTGCGCCGGGTGGGGGCGGGCCGCCCGGACGTCTCGGTGCCCGTGGCGGCCGCCGCGGCCGCCTGCGGTGCCGGCCGCTGCTGCCGGGGCGGCAGCGACACCACGGCGTGCGGCGGTACGGCCGCGTCGACGGCCGCCATCGTGTGCGCGTCCACGCCGTACAGCCCCGGATCCACCTCGATGACCAGGCCGTCGGTGCCGACGAGCCGGCGGCCGCCGTCGGGCCAGGTCAGCATCGCGGCGCAGGCGCGGTAGAGCACGGTCACCGCGCCCTCCGTCCCGTCCCTCTCCCGGCCCGTCACGCTGATGCCCTCGTCCCCCACCACCAGCGCCGTCCCGTCACCGCGCACCGAGGCGAACCGGCGCCCGGTCACCGCGTACGTCGAGCTGGTGGGGGCCTCCGTGTACCCGGCCCAGTCCGCGCGGTGCCCCGCGGGCACCTGGAGCAGGGCCGTCCCGGCGGCTTCCAGAGCGACCGCGTGCAGATGGCCCGGCGTCACCGCCCACAGCTCCGACCTGAGTTCGTCGGTGCTGCGCACCGGACGCCCGGCGAGCAGGTCCTCCGCCGCCCCGGGCAGCCGGCGCACGGCAGCGTCGGGCGCGGTGAGCGCGCCGTCGGCCCGGGTGCGCACCGCCTCCAGGCCGGCCTGGCCGATCCGGCCCACCTGGAGCCCGGCGAGGACGTCGACGAAGCCGCCGAGCACCGCGTCCTGCTTGGCGGGCAGGGCGTCCGCGAAGGCGGTCACCAGGGCGAATCCGTCGCGGCGTGAGGTGTAGTCGGTGGCGGTCGTGTAGGAGTAGCCGCCCTCCTGGCGCAGCGCGCGGGAGAGTTCGCGCTCCAGGACGCCCGCGTACAGCCGGGCAGCGGTGGTGTCCTCGACGACGGCGTCCAGCAGGACACCGCCCTTGCCCTCGGAGAAGTAGGCGGGGGTGGCGGGCAGCGCGGAGGTGACCGCGGGCAGCGGGCGCCGGCCGCCGGCGGGCAGCCTGAGGCCGAGTCCGGCCGGCAGCCGCTCACCGGCCACCCAGAGAACGGCGTTGCCCTGGGTGAACCAGGTCCGCGCCCAGTCCCGTACGTCCTCCGGGCGAAGGTTCCTGACGCCCCACTCCGGATAGCTGACCAGGCCGTGCCCCTGGGCCCCGTAGCGCCACAGCGGGAGCGGCCCGACATCGCGCCGGGACTCCTCGGTGCGCAGGATCTCCTTCTCGGTCTCCAGGCGCTCCATGGGCAGATCGGTCAGGGAGGCGCAGACGCCCTGGAGGTAGGCCACGACCTCGTGCTCGGCGCCCTCCACATGGAAGTGGGTGAAGGCGGCCTTGGTCGCGCCGTTGAAGTGGTAGTCGGCCAGGCCCTGCCGGTGCAGGGCGAGGTGCTCGACGAGATGGGTGACCCCGGCCCGGGCGAGCGTCTCGTCGGCGACCCCGACACGGAAGACGAGTCCGGCGCGCACGGGTCCGGTGGCGTACGCGAAAAGGGTGGGTATGCCGTCGACCTCGGTCGGGTGGATGGCGGCCTGGGGGTTCATCTTCGGCCTCTGTTCGGCGTGTTCGTCGTCATGGAGGGTCAGCCTCGGGCGAGGGCGGCGTCGCGGTGTTTGACGTAGGCCGCGGCGGCGTCGCCGCCCAGGTCGGCCCACGGGTACTCGGAGGCGAGGTTGCCGAGCACGCGGAAGCAGGCGGCGGCCCGCGGCAGGTCCCCCATGAGGGAGAACACCGCGGCGAAGTAGCCCTGGGCGGTGACCCAGCCGTAGGCGCGCCGGAATCCGGGATGGAGCGCGGACCGCTCGGCGGCCTCGACGAGTTCGGCCCGCACCGGGTCCTGGCGCAGATAGGCCTCGCGCTCGGCGCCCCGCAGGGCGAGCCAGTGCTCCATGTGCGCCTCGGCCACCAGCCCGCCGTTCACGGCGCCTTCAGGCGCGGCCAGCAGGCATTCCCGCGCGAAGGTGTGGGCCGCCTCCCAGCTCCCGCCCCATTTGGGGCAGAGCTTCTGGAGCAGCCGGCCCTGTGCCGTGAAGTGGTGCGGGTGGTGCGCGGCCAGCCGGTCGTAGCGGCGTCGCGCCTCGTTCTGCCCGAGTTGCAGACCCATGGCCGTGGTGAGGCGCTCGGCCCAGGCCGCGTCGAACGACGGGTCGAGGGCGGTGGCCCGGATCAGCAGCTGCTCGGCCTGGCGCAGATGCGCGTGCAGCCCGGCGAACTGCTCCCGGCTGACCTTCGTGGCGGGCGCCGCGGTCCGGATCTCCCAGCCGATGCGCACCTCCCGGCCGCCGAGGACGGTGAGGGCGAGCACGTCGTCGGGTGTCGCGGCGAGGATCTCGCGCATCCACTGCTCGACTCCGGCCAGTTCGGACAGCACACCGACGGCGAAGCTGCGGTTCGTCTCCCGCGGCAGCCCGTCGACGTAGTTCCGGATCGAGGCCCAGTCCCACGCGGCGGCGGCCTGCTTCAGCCAGGTGACCTCGGGGAAGGCGGAGGCGGTCGCGAAGTCGGGAGGCGGCAGGGCGGAGGCGGAAGCGTGCGGCATGCGGCGGATCCTAGGGGAGCGCCATGACCGTCGCGCCGACGGGGCAAACCGGGCCCTCGGCCGGGAGAAAGACAACTCCGACTTGACCGTTCCCACACCACTCATTCACCATGCGTTAACCAACCCTCCGTAGCGTCCGCCCGTCTCGATCACCGCCGTGATCCGCGCGCCGCTCTCGCCGGCCCTGCTCATCGATGCCTTGCCGAACGCCCCTGTGTGCGTACGAACAGCCCGCGCGGCCCCACGTCCTTTTTCGCACCAGGAGTCCCCATGGCCCTCAACGCCCGCCGCGCCAGGCAACTGCAGGAAGCCGTCGCCCCCTTGCTGCTGCAGGGCGAGCAGGTGCAGATGACGACCCTCGCGGGCGTCGGGTCGGTCTCCGTGCGCAAGCAGGCGCTCACCGCGGCCGTCGTCGGCGTGCTCAGCGCGGGCACCGTGATGGCCACGGTCACGCCCCGCCCGATGTACATAGCCCTGACCGACCAGCGCGTGCTCTTCTTCGACGGCAACCGCGGCGGCAAGCCCGGCAAGCTCGTGCTCAACCTGCCGCGCCCGTACGTCTCCGCGGGCGGCTCGAAGAAGGCGTTCCTGGGCCTGCAGTACGTGACCCGCCTGACGCTGGCCGGCCAGGAGAAGGGCCTCAAGGTCACGTTCCCGGTCCAGCACCGCGGCGACGGACCGCGGTTCGCGTCGGCGCTGCCCGTCACGCGCTGAGCGACGCCGGAGGGACGCAGAGCGCCTGAGAGCTCCGAACGGCTCTCAGCCGCGGACCTGTCCCAGCCACTGCAGGGTCCGCCGGATGTCCCCGGCCAGCGGATGCCCCGGTCCGCGCAGGCGCTCGACGTCGTGCAGCAGTCGTACGAGGGTGTCGTGGGCGGCGGCGCGGTCGCCGAGGGCGAGCAGCAGATGGCCGATACGACGGCGGACGTCATGGGCCAGTTCCGGGTCCCCCGCGACGTACTGGTTCTCGTAGTACGGCAGCAGCGCCCGGTACTCGGCGAGCGCCGACGCCGGTTCGCCCAGTTGCTCCAGGCACTGCGCGATCTCGTAGCGGAAGCGCAGGGACTGGGGGTCGGCCTGGCCGGACTCGGTCGCGCGCTCGTCGGCGAGGCGGCGCAGTTCGGGCAGTGCGCGCCGGTACTGGCCGTCGTCCATGAGGGTGGCCGCGTACTGCTTGCGCAGGCTGCGGACGACCGGTGAGTGCTCCCCGTGCTGGGCGGCCGCCGCCGGGAGGATCGCGCCGAGGATGTCCACGGCCTGGGTGATACGGCCCTCCCCGAGGAGGCGCTTGACCTCGTCGACGGCGCCCACGACATCCGGTTTCGCGACCGCCGGCGCGGCCTGCGGCTGGGACGCCGGAGTGCGTGCCCGGTCCGGCCAGGGGGCGTGCGGGCGCAGGAAGGGGCGCGTGGGGTCGAGGGGGGCTCCGGAGGGCATACCGCGGGCGGGCAGCAGCGGGAGCAACTGCTCGTACGTCTCCTGCGCCGAGGCCGGGCGGTGCTGGGGATCCTTGGCGAGCAGCCGCAGCACGAGCGACTCCAGCGCCTCGGGCACTTCGGGGCGCAGCCGGCGAACCGGCAGCGGGGGCTCGTACAGATGGCGGTGCAGCACACCGAGCGCGGTCGAGCCCGCGAACGGCACATCGCCGCTGAGCAGTTCGTGCATGAGCACGCCGAGCGCGTAGAGATCGGTGTACGGGCCGACCGCGCCGCCCATCGCCTGCTCGGGCGCCATATAGGCGGGCGAGCCGATCGGGGAGCCGGTGTGGGTGAGACGGGTCGTGTCCGTGTCCATCACCGACGCCACGCCGAGGTCGAGCACGGTGACCGTGCCGTCCTGCTTGACCATGACGTTGCGGGGCTTCAGATCGCGGTGGACGATCGGCACCGCGTGCACGGCGGACAGCACGGCGCACAGCTGCGCCGCGACGGCCACCACCCACGGCCAGGGGTACGGGTCGTGCTCGGCGAGGTGGTCGGCGAGGTCGGCCCCGTCGACGTACTGCATCACGAGGTACAGCTCCTCGCCCTCGCTGCCCGCGTCATGGACGGTGACCAGACCGGGGTGGTCGACCTGCGCCGTGACCCGGCACTCCCGCATGAACCGGCGGCGCAGCTCGTCCGCCTCCTGGCCCGCGACCTTGTCCGGCCGCAGCAGCTTGACGGCCACACGCCGGTCCAGGCGCTGGTCGTACGCCGTCCAGACCTGTCCCATGCCGCCCTGGCCGATGAGTGTGGACAGCTCGTAGCGCTGCGCGACGATGCGTCCGGCCGTCGCGCTCACCTGCCGTCCTCGTGCCTGCGCAGATAGTCGCTCAGTTCGTCGAGTTCGGCCCGGACCTGGTCGATACGGGCGGGCGCGGGCCGCTGCGGCTGCGGGGGCGTCGGCGGGTACGGGGGCGGCGGGGTCCGGGCCGGCGGGGCGGCGGGGTAGGGCGCCGGGGCGGGATAGCCGTAGCCCGTCCGGGGCGGTGCGTAGGGGGCGGCCTGCGGGGGCGCCGTCCCGGTGGGCGGCAGAGCGCGGTGGTGGCGTATGTCGAACACCAGGAAGTACGCCCCGCTGAAGGCGCCGAGGATGAGCACGACCGCGAGCGCCAGGTCCCCCCGGTGGTCGCTCTCCGGGACCGAGCCGACGACCGCGAGGCAGCCGATGGACACGGGCAGGCTGATCCAGGCCAGGAGCCAGTCCGCCCCTCTGCCGCGCAGCATGGCGACCCGGAACAGCGGGATGCACGCGAGCAGTCCGCAGCTGAGGAAGCCGGCGATGGCGAGCAGCACCCGCAGGGTGATGACCGTGCCCGAAGTGCGGGTGGGCGGCGGCGCGCCGTGGCCGTGCATGACTGCTCCTGGGACCGGATGAGGACGGACGTACGAGTGTCGACGTCCGAGCGTATAGCCCGACTGCGACAGACGGTCCGGGTTGTACGGAACCGTAGTCGTACCGCGTCCGAGGTGCGGGCGGGGGCCGCACGACGGCACGGGCGCGCAGGCCCGTCCGATGGCGTCGGTCCGGTGTCCGGTGCTCGTCAGTCCGGCGCGACCGTGCCGTCCGTCAGTCCGTCGTACAGGCCGCGGACGAGCTGCTCGCCGAGCCGGCCGGCCAGGCGCAGGGCGTCCTCGAACCCGGCGAGTGCACGGAACCGCTCGCCGTAGCGGCGCTGCTGGTCCAGCGGCAGCCGGGGCAGTTGGAGCCGGCGCACGTCGAGCCGGGTCGCGGTGGAGGCGTAGCTGCTGGCCTGGCGGGTGTTGGCGGTGCCGCGCAGAAAGCCGGCGAGGAACCAGGGGTCGAGCGCCGCCGGGTCCGGGCGCAGCAGCGTCAGATTGCGCCCGAGCGCGGCTCCCGCGGCCGCCGCGTCGATCACGCGCGCGACGGCGCCGCCGCCGAGCACGGGCACGACGACGTCGCCCTCCGCGACGAGGACCGGCTCCTCCCCCGTCCCGGGCAGGGTCCCGGAGGGTGCGGTGCCGGCGAGCACGTCGTGGTCGGTGAGCACGCGCGTGTGGGGGCCGTGGCCACCGGTGCGCATCACCAGGGCGCCACCCCGGGCGAGTTCGCCGACGGTCGTGAGCGGCCAGCGGGTCTGGTCCGTGGTGTCGTGCGCGGGCGGGTTGAGGTCGACGGTGAGCCGGAGGGTCTCGTCGAGACGGGCGCGCAGGGCCGTGAGCTCCTGGGCCCCGCCGCCGGCCGAGGGCGGCGGGAGATGGCGGGCGGGGGCCAGGTCCACGTCGTCGTCGAGGAGTTCGATGACCGGCACGGACCGGCTCACCCCCGGCACCTCGGGCGCGGTTCCGGTCCGGGCGAACGGCCGCCAGGCGCCGAGGACGGCGTCCCGCACGGTCGGCCAGTCCGGGCCACCGCGCCCCTCGGGGTCGAGCGCGCCGACGTCCGTGAGCAGCAACTCCGGCTGCGCGGGCGCCTTCTCGGGCCGGCGCAGCACCCACAGGTGCAGCGGGATGTTGTACGGGGGCGCCACGCCCACCGGCAGGGCGATCACGGCGCGCAGGGCGCCGCGGCGCAGCAGGTCGGCGCGGATACGGCGGCCCGAGCGCCGGGAGGCGGCGGCGGGCGGCATCAGCAGCACGGCGGTGCCGCCCTCCCGCAGCCGGGCCAGCGCATGCTGCACCCAGGCGAGTTCGGACTCCGTGCGCGCCGGGAAGCCGTACTCCCAGCGGGGGTCGTAGGCGAGTTCGTCGTGGCCCCAGTTGCGCTCGTTGAACGGGGGATGGCACAGCACGGCGTCCGCCCTGAGGGTGTCGAACGCGTCGGCCCTGAGGCTGTCACCCGCGCTCGTGCGCACGACGGCCCTGGTCTGCAGCGTGAGGCGCAGACCGGTGAGCGCGGCCAGTCCGGGATCGCTGTCCTGGCCGTGCAGTTCCTGTCCTTCGGGCTCCCGGCCGGACACGGCGGCGACGGCCCGCAGCAGGGCGCCGGTGCCGCAGGCCGGGTCGAGGACGCTGCGGGCGGGCCCGGCGAGCTCGGCCATCAGTGCGGCCAGGTCGGCCGGGGTGAGCGTGTACTGGCGGGGGTTGGCGTCGAGGTGCCGGCCGAGCAGGAACTCGTACGCCTGCTGGG
The DNA here is from genome assembly GCF_042896945.1 of Streptomyces sp. NPDC001222. Classification (NCBI taxonomy): domain Bacteria; kingdom Bacillati; phylum Actinomycetota; class Actinomycetes; order Kitasatosporales; family Streptomycetaceae; genus Streptomyces; species Streptomyces sp. NPDC001222. The sequence continues at coordinate 55,514 of NZ_JBIAXT010000021.1, read as the reverse complement.
GGCCCAGTTCCGCCGCGAGGTCCGCGGCGCCGCGCAGCAGCGGGGCCGACGGGAGGAGTTCCGCGGGGGTGGGGAAGGGCGTGGCGGGGCCCCGCGGGCTGCCGAAGCGAGGGGTCAGCACCTGTTCGAGGGCGGTGGGCAGCAGTTCGGCCAGGCGGGCGTCGGAGCCTTCGCTCGCCTCCTGCCAGACCGTCGGCCGGTCGTGGACGAGCACGAGGACACAGCCCGCGTGGACGAGTGCCGTGACGGGTCCCTCCGGATGGCCGGCGACCTGCTGCCAGACCCGCTCCCGCAGGGGCACCTCGGCGAGCTTGCCCTGCCGGCGCAGCCAGTTCTCGACCTCGGTGAGCGCGAAGGAGGGGCTGGTCTCGGTGCCCCCCACCGGCTTGGGGAAGTCGGTGTGGCGTCGGCGCCAGTTGCTGACGGCGGCACGGCCGACCCCCGCGAGCCGGGCGATTCCGGCGGCGGTCACCTCTGTCCCGTTGTCCTGCACCCGCCCGGCTCCCCTCTGCCCTGTGCGGCACCCTCGCCGTCCGGCGCTCCGGTCTCGGCGCCCTCGGCCCGCGGCTCTCGGCCTCGGCACTACGTCCCTGTGGCGCCGAGCATACCGAGATGTGCAAGATCCACCGCTTCACGTGCGTGTACAAGACCCATTCATGGATTCATGTTGACTCGGTTCACAGGCTCTGGTCTTATTGCCCTCGTGAACGGGCGACTCGCCACAGCGGCGAACGCCCCGAACAGGGGAGGGAAACAGCCGTGTCCATGAGGGGAAGGATCACCTTCGGGGCCGTCGTCGGCCTCGTCGTCATCGGCACGGTCTCGGCCCACGCGGACAGGGTGGCCGGAACAGGGGCGCCCCGGAGCGACAAGGACGCGCCCCCGTCCACGTCCGCCGGTCAGCACCCCGAACCCACGTCAGGCCGGGCGGCGGACGGGGGTACGCCCGGCCGCGTGGGTGGGGGTGCGCCGGGCCGCGCGGGAGGGGACCGCGGCGCGACGGGGACGCCCCGCGCGACAACGGCCCGCTGACCGGGCCGGCCCGTCGCACCGCGCCCGCCCCGCCCGGCTCCTCCGCTCAGCTCCCGCGCGCCGTCTCCGCGCGCACCACTCACCGCACGCCGTCTCCACGCGTGCAGTCACCACGCACGCCGCACGCACGCCACTTCACCTCAAGGAACTCTCATGCGTCGCACCGCACTTGCCGCTCTCTGCCTGGCCGCCGCGGCCACCGCGGGCCTGACCGGCTGCCTGCCCGGCCAGAACTCTGCGGACGACAAGCCCAAGGGCCCGTTCGCCGGGCTCACCGGCGGCGACATCGCCGACCGGGCCATGAAGGCCACCACCGACGCCACGTCGCTGCGGATGACGGGCGATGTCCGCGACGACGAGAGCAGCGGCACCATCCGGATCGACATGGCCCTGAACAAGAAGGGCGAGTGCGCCGGCACGATGGCCATGGGCGGGCAGGGCAAGGCCGACCTGATCAAGACCGGCGACAGCGTCTACATGAAGTACGACGAGGCCTTCCTGCGTGCGCAGGGCAAGGGCGACTCCAAGTCGGACACCGACGCGGTCGTGGCCATGATGGCCGGCAAGTGGACCAAGATGGCGGCGAAGGGCAAGGACGCCAAGGACATCGCGGGCTTCTGCGACCTGGACTCGGTACTGGCCGACGCCAAGAACGTGAACTCCGACGCGACGCGGGGCGCGACGACCACGGTCGACGGCACCCCGGCGATCGTTCTGCACGAGAAGGACGGCAAGGACCGCTACACGCTCTACGTCGCCACCCAGGGCAAGCCGTACCTCCTGAAGGTCACGAGCACCTCCAAGAAGGACCCGGGCACCATCACCTTCACCGACTTCGAGAAGCGGGTGCCGGCCGACGCGCCCAAGGGCAAGGTCCTCGACCTGGACAAGCTGGGCGGCTGACCGGCAGGAGGCAGCCCCTCTCCCCGTGCGCCGCCCGTGCGGTGGCGCACGGGTGGCCGTCGGCCCTGCGGGTCAACCGCCGCACTGCTCCAGCATCATCCGCTTGTCGGCCGCCGTCACGGGAAGCTCGTACTTCAGTGACACCTGGGCGACGCGCACCGAGTAGGAGCAGCGGATCTGCTTGTTCGGGGGCAGCCAGGTCGCCGGACCGGAGTCGCTCTTGGCGCCGTTGGCCGGTCCGTCCACCGGGATCAGATTGAGCGGGTCGTTGGCGATGTCCTCCCGCTTGTCCTTCGTCCAGCGGGAAGCGCCCATCTGCCAGTCGTAGGACAGCGGCATGACATGGTCGATCTGGACCGTGGTGGCACGGGACTTGGTCCACTCGATCGTCTTCGTGGTGTACGGATCGTGCAGCGTCATGGAGACCACGACGCAGTTCGAACCGGACCGGAACCGGACGCTCTGACCATCGCGCTTGAGAAGGTCGTTCCGGGTGTCGCACCCGTTGTGGGCGTACGGGATGCCACCGGGGGCCGAGTCCATCCACGCGTACCCGAACTTGTCCCGGGCGTAGCCCGTCTTGGGGCCGCGTCCCTTGGTCGCCACCTTCCCGATCAGCGTCCGCGCCTTCGCCCGGTCGGCATCCGAGGTGATGGGTGCCAGTCCGGGCCTGGTCCCGTCCGGGTTGTCCAGCGGGCTGACGGCATGACCGTCGCCGGCCCCCGCCGCCGAGGACCCGGAGGCCGAACCGGCCTTGGGCACATCCATCCCCTGGCAGCCGGTCACCGTGACCACGACCAGGGCGGCGACCGCGACCCCACCCCTCAACTGCAGCACGCGAAGCCCTCCCCTTGCCCACACCGCTTGTCCGGACCGCCCCGCACGGGCGCGGCGTGCCCGCTCTCACGGTAACCGCCCGCAGGTCGTGCTCCTACGACTGCCCCATGGCGACGGAAGCACGCCGGGCGTGCGGCCGGTGGTGAGCCGACCGCACCGCTTCCCGGGCCAGGGCCGAACGGGCGCTCGGGCCTACGACCCCAGGACCGACGTCAGGAACTCCCCGACCCAGCCCAGCAGTTCCCGGCCGACCAGCGGCTTTCCACCCACCTTCGCGGTCTTGGGGCGGGGCACCAGGACCTGGTGGAGTGCCGGCTTGATGACGGTCCCCGGGTACAGGCGCTTGAGCCGCAGTTCCTGGGACTCCCTCAACTCCACCGGTGCGAAGCGGATGTTGGCGCCCTGCAGGACGATCTCGCCGACGCCGCACGCGCGGGCGAGCATGCGCAGACCCGCCACCAGCAGCAGGTTCTCGACCGGCTCAGGGAGTTTGCCGTAGCGGTCGACGAGTTCCTCGCGTACGTGCTTGATGTCCTCCTCCGTGTTCACGGAGGCGATCGCGCGGTAGGCCTGCAGGCGCAGCCGCTCGCCGGGGGCGTAGTCGTGCGGGACGTGCGCGTCGACCGGCAGCTCGATCTTGACCTCGAGCGGCGGTTCCTCCTCCACGCCGCCCTCCAGGGACGCGCGGTAGTCCGCGACCGCCTCGCCGACCATCCGTACGTACAGGTCGAAGCCGACGCCCGCGATATGGCCCGACTGCTCGCCGCCGAGCAGATTGCCCGCGCCGCGGATCTCCAGGTCCTTCATCGCCACATACATGCCCGCGCCCATCTCCGTGTGCTGGGCGATGGTCGCCAGGCGCTCGTGGGCCGTCTCCGTCAGCGGCTTCTCCGGCGGGTACAGGAAGTAGGCGTAGCCGCGCTCGCGGCCCCGGCCGACCCGGCCGCGGAGCTGGTGCAGCTGGGAGAGGCCGAAGTTGTCGCCGCGCTCCACGATCAGCGTGTTGGCGTTGGAGATGTCGATGCCCGACTCGACGATGGTGGTGGAGACCAGGACGTCGTACTTCTTCTCCCAGAAGTCCACGACCACCTGCTCCAGCGTCTGTTCCGACATCTGGCCGTGGGCCGTGGCGACACGGGCCTCCGGGACGATCTCCCGCAGCCGTGCCGCGGCCCGGTCGATCGACTCCACCCGGTTGTGGATGTAGAAGACCTGGCCCTCGCGCAGCAGTTCACGGCGGATGGCGGCGCCGATCTGCTTCTCCTCGTACGGCCCGACGAAGGTGAGCACCGGGTGGCGCTCCTCCGGCGGCGTCGTGATCGTGGACATCTCGCGGATGCCCGTCACCGCCATCTCCAGGGTCCGGGGGATCGGGGTCGCGGACATGGTCAGCACGTCGACGTTCGCGCGCAGCTTCTTCAGCTGCTCCTTGTGCTCGACACCGAAGCGCTGCTCCTCGTCGACGATGACCAGGCCGAGGTCCTTGAACTTCGTCTCCGACGAGAACAGCCGGTGCGTACCGATCACAATGTCCACCGCGCCCTCGCGCAGGCCCTCCAGGACCCCCTTCGCCTCCGTGTCGGTCTGGAAGCGGGAGAGCGCCTTCACGCTCACCGGGAACTGGGAGTAGCGCTCGGAGAACGTGCCGAAGTGCTGCTGCACCAGCAGCGTGGTGGGCACGAGGACCGCGACCTGCTTGCCGTCCTGCACCGCCTTGAAGGCGGCCCGGACCGCGATCTCCGTCTTGCCGTAGCCCACGTCGCCGCAGACCAGGCGGTCCATCGGGATCGACTTCTCCATGTCCTCCTTGACCTCGGCGATCGTGGTCAGCTGGTCCGGGGTCTCCGCGTACGGGAACGCGTCCTCCAACTCCCGCTGCCACGGTGTGTCCGAGCCGAACGCATGGCCGGGCGCCGCCATCCGCGCGCTGTACAGCTTGATCAGGTCCGCGGCGATCTCCTTGACCGCCTTCTTCGCGCGCGCCTTCGTCTTCGTCCAGTCGGCGCCGCCCAGGCGGTGCAGGGTCGGGGCCTCGCCGCCGACGTACTTGGTGATCTGCTCCAGCTGGTCGGTGGGGATGTAGAGCCGGTCGCCGGGCTGGCCGCGCTTGGCCGGCGCGTACTCCACCACCAGGTACTCGCGGGTCGCGCCCTGGACCGTGCGCTGCACCATCTCGATGTAGCGGCCCACGCCGTGCTGCTCATGGACGATGTAGTCGCCGGACTCCAGGGTCAGCGGGTCGATCGTCTTACGGCGGCGGGCCGGCATCCGGGCGCCGTCGCGGCCGGCGGTCTTCTGGCCGGAGAGGTCGGTCTCGGTGAGGACGGCGAGCTTGAGGGCCGGGTCCACGAAGCCGTACTCGATCGAGCCGCACGCCACGTGCACCACCGACGGGGACGGCACCCCGAGGTCGGCGTCCAGACGGGCCGCGATGCCCTCGTTGCCCAGCACCTCGACCGTGCGGGTCGCCGGGCCGTGGCCCTCCGTCACGAACACCGTGCGCCAGGCGTCGGCGAGCCAGCCCTTGGTGTCGGCGAGCGCCTTCGCGGTGTCACCGCGGTAGGTCTCCGGGGCGTGCATACCGAGCTTGAGGGTGTCCCCGTCGAGGGAGTCCAGGTCGTCGTCGCCCGCCGCGAACGGCGACACCGACCACCACATCATGCCCAGCTCACGGGCGCGGTCCCGGACGTCCGCGATGGACCACAGGGACGCCGCGCCGACGTCGATCGGGGCGTCGCCGCCGCCCGCCGTGGCCGCCCAGGACGCCTGCAGGAACTCCTGGCTGGTCGCCACCAGGTCGGCTGCCCGCGTCCGCACCCGCTCCGGGTCGCACACGACGGCCATCGCGCCCCGGGGCATGACGTCGAGCAGCAGCTCCATGTCGTCGACGAGCACGGGGGCGAGGGACTCCATGCCCTCCACGGCGATGCCCTCAGCGATCTTGCCGAGCAGCTCGCCCAGCTCGGGGTGCTGTTCGGCGAGCGTGGCGGCCCGCCCCCGCACCTCTTCGGTGAGCAGCAGCTCACGGCAGGGCGGCGCCCACACGCCGTGCTCGGCGACCTCCAGGGAGCGCTGGTCGGCGACCTTGAAGTAGCGGATCTCCTCGACGTCGTCGCCCCAGAACTCGATGCGCAGCGGGTGTTCCTCGGTGGGCGGGAAGACGTCCAGGATGCCGCCGCGCACGGCGAACTCGCCGCGCTTCTCGACCAGCTCCACCCGGGAGTACGCGGCCGCCGCGAGGGCGTCCACCACCTCGTTCAGATCGGCCTGCTGTCCGCTGCGCAGGGCGACCGGCTCCAGGTCGCCCAGGCCCTTGACCTGCGGCTGGAGCACGGAGCGGATGGGGGCGACGACGACGGAGACCGGGCCGGTCTCCGGGTCGTCCTGGCTCGGGTGAGCGAGGCGTCTGAGGACGGCGAGGCGGCGGCCCACGGTGTCGCTGCGCGGGCTGAGCCGCTCGTGCGGGAGCGTCTCCCACGACGGGTACTCCACGACGGCGTCCGGCGGCAGCAGGGAGCGCAGCGCGGCGGCGAGGTCCTCGGCCTCGCGTCCCGTCGCGGTCACGGCGAGGACGGGCCTGCCCGCGTCCCGGGCCAGCGCGGCCACGGCGAAGGGGCGCGCGGCCGGGGGGCCGACCAGGTCGACATGCATCCGGTTGCCGTCGGTCGCGGCCTTGACCGCTTCCACGAGTGCGGCGTCCTTGACGACGGCGTCGAGCAGACCGTGCAGGCTCATGAGGGGGTATCCCGTCCCGGGTGGGCAACACGAACGCCCGGCCACGAGGTTTTCGGGGGCCGGGGGTGTCCAGCGTACGACGCCGGATTCGCCGATGCCGGGGCTGTGGACAACCGTCTGCTCGTAAGGACGAGCGGCGGGAGTGACCCGAGTGGCGCCCCCACCATGCGGAACGGGCCGAGGAAGACCTCGGCCCGTCGACGCACACCCCCTGCCCCCGTGGTGTCGGCTACTCCGTCGCGATCGCGTTCAGGACGTTCATCCGGCCCGCCCGGAACGCCGGGATCAGGGCCGCGAGCAGGCCCACGAACGCCGAGCCGATGAAGACCGTGATGATCGTGGACCACGGGATCTCCAGGACGGTCAGTCCCTGCAGGGCGAGGAGCTTCTGGGCCGTCGCGCCCCAGCCCATGCCCAGCCCCAGACCCAGCAGGGCGCCGAAGAGGGCGATCACCACCGACTCCAGGCGGATCATGCGGCGCAGCTGGCGGCGCGAGAGGCCGATCGCGCGCATCAGGCCGATCTCCCGCGTGCGCTCCACCACCGACAGTGCCAGCGTGTTCACCACACCCAGGACCGCGACGATGATCGCGAGGGCCAGGAGGCCGTAGATCATGTTCAGCAGCTGGCCTATCTGGTCCTTCAGCGCCTTCTTGTAGTCGGTCTGGTCACGGACCGTGTACTGCGGATAGTCGTGCAGCGCCGACTTCAGCGACTTGTACGCGGCGGCCTGCTGCCCGTCCTTGGCCGAGGCGAAGACCAGCGCGTCGAGCGGCATCCTGTCGGCCGGCACGTACGTCGCCGCCGTCGCGGTCGCCACATACATCGCGCCCTTGTCGATCAGCGCGTCGTCGCTGGTGATCGCGCGGACGGTCAGCCGGGCCGTCCTGCCGTCCTTGAAGGCGACCGTGATCTTCGAGCCGAGCCGGACACGGTGCTTCTTGGCGAAGCCCTCGAAGACGGACATCGAGTCGGGCCGGTAGGCGTCCGCGAGGTTGCCGGCGACCGTCTTGATCCGCAGGTCCTGGGCGTACGTCGGGTCGGCGGCGTTGACCGTCCCCTTCGCGGCCGTACGCCCGTCGGGCGTGGTCAGCGAGACGTCCAGCAGCCGGTACTCGGTGACCCGCTTCAGGCCCGGCGTCGACTTCACCGCCCGCACCGCCTGCGAGGTGATCAGCTGGCCGCTGTCGGACTGCACGATGAAGTCGGTGCCGACCGTCTTGTCGAGCTGGTTCGTGGCCGAGGCCACCATCGAGGAGCCCACCACCGACAGGCAGGCGACCAGTGCGAGACCGATCATCAGCGCGGCGCCCGTGGCGCCGGTGCGGCGCGGATTGCGCAGGGCGTTGCGCTCGGCCATGCGTCCGACGGGTCCGAAGACCCGCAGAAGGACCGCGGCGAGCGCCCGGACCACTCCGCCCGCGAGCAGCGGGCCGATGACGACGAAGCCGATGAGCGAGAGGACCACACCGAGACCGAGCCACAGCGAGCCGTTCTGGGCCCGGTCGTCCGCGGCGGCCAGACACAGGGCGGCGCCACCGGCGCCGGTGAGGACCAGTCCGAGCACGGCCCGCACCCGTCCGGCCTTCGCGTCCACGGGGGCGCCCGCGTCGCGCAGCGCGGCCATCGGGGAGACCTTCCCGGCACGCCGGGCCGGCACATACGCGGCCAGGATCGTGACCAGGACACCCAGGACGAGGCCGACCACCGGGGTCGTCCAGGCGATCGTCAGATCGTCGGTGGACAGATGCATGCCCATCGACCCCATGAGTTTCATCAGGCCGACCGCGATGCCGACGCCCGCGCCGACACCGAGCACCGACCCGAACACCCCGAGCAGCAGTGCCTCCACGAGGACGGAGCGGTTGACCTGCCGGCGCGAGGAGCCGATGGCCCGCATCAGGCCGATCTCGCGGGTGCGCTGGGCGACCAGCATGGAGAAGGTGTTGATGATCAGGAAGATGCCGACGAGGAAGGCGATCCCGGCGAAGCCGAGCATCGCGTACTTCATCACGTTCAGGAAGCTCGCGATGCTCTTCTGGTTGGCGTCGGCGACCTCCTTGGCGGTCTGCACCTTGTAGCCGCCGCCGAGCCGGCTCCCCACCATCCGCTTCAGCTGTGCGTCGCTCACGCCGGAGGCGGCGGTGACATTGACGTTGGTGTAGACGCCGGTCCTGCCGACCAGGGTCTGCTGGGCGGTCCTCGTGTCCTCGTAGAAGATCGCGGCACCGGGGTTGGTGACGGTGAACGCGGCGATGCCCGAGATCTTCGCGGTGTGGGTGCCGACCGCGCTGATCACGCCGATCTCGTCGCCGAGCCTCAGGTGGTGCTTGTCGGCGGTGTCCTCGTCGACCATCACCTGGCCGGAGCCGTGCGGCGCCGCACCGGAGGTGATCTTCATGGTGCGGGCGTCGTTGCGGTTCCAGCTGCCCACGATGGTGGGCGCGCCGCTCGTGGGCGACAGGCTGTGCTTGTCCGCGTCGACGACGGTCACCGAGGTCGAGAAGACCGTGCCCTCCGCCGACTTCACGCCGGTGATGCCGCGCACCTCACCGAGCAAGGAGGCGGGCAGGACGGGCGGCTTGCCGTTGCCGGAGCGGGTCTCGCCGGTGTCCGAGGCGCTCTTCGCGGTGACCGTGACGTCGGACGCGGTCGCCTGGAAGAGTTTGTCGAACGTCGTGTTCATCGTGTCGGTGAAGACGAGCGTGCCGCAGACGAACGCCACCGACAACAGGACAGCGACGGCCGACAGGGCCATGCGTCCCTTGTGCGCGAAGAAGTTGCGCAGAGAGGTCTTCAGCACGGTCATGACGTACGCCCCCGGGCGTCGAAGTCCTTCATGCGGTCCAGGACCTGGTCCGCGGTGGGCTGGTGCATCTCGTCGACGATCCGGCCGTCGGCCAGATACAGCACCCGGTCGGCGTAGGAAGCGGCGACCGGGTCGTGCGTGACCATCACGATGGTCTGGCCCAGCTCGTCGACCGAGCGGCGCAGGAAGCCCAGCACCTCCGCGCCGGCCCGCGAGTCCAGGTTCCCGGTGGGCTCGTCACCGAAGATGATCTCGGGGCGGGCGGCCAGTGCCCGGGCCACGGCGACGCGCTGCTGCTGGCCGCCGGAGAGCTGGGCGGGCCGGTGCTTGAGGCGGCCCGCCAGGCCGACGGTCTCCACGACCCGGTCCAGCCAGGCGCGGTCGGGCTTACGGCCCGCGATGTCCATGGGCAGCGTGATGTTCTCGAGCGCGTTCAGCGTCGGCAGCAGGTTGAACGCCTGGAAGATGAAGCCGATCCGGTCCCGGCGCAGCTGGGTGAGCTTCTTGTCCTTCAGGCCGGTTATCTCGGTCTCGTCGAGGTGGATCTGACCGCTCGTCACGGTGTCCAGGCCGGCGAGGCAGTGCATCAGTGTGGACTTGCCGGACCCGGAGGGGCCCATGATCGCGGTGAACTGGCCGCGGGCGATGTCCACGTCCACGTGGTCGAGGGCGACGACCCGGGTCTCCCCGGTGCCGTACGCCTTGACGACCTGTCGCGCTCGCGCCGCAACGGCCGTACGCCCTCCAGTACCCCCGTGCCTGGGAATGGTTACGGCCGTTGTCATGACATATCTCCTCTGTCGATCAACGAAAGAGACGCGCGGTGACGCGTCGGGTGGTGGCATGGGACGAGACGCGGAGAAACGCGCCTCGTGAGTGAATGACCGGCTGTGTCGATCAGTCTGGTGGCGGAGGGGCCCGGACCGCGCTGGTGCACGGCCCCGTCTTCCGCTGGGGAAAACCCCACCCCCTCCGCTGCGGCCGGCACGACCCCCGTCCGTCCCGGCCGCTCCCCAGCGGCGTAAAGCCAGGTTAAGGACGACCCGCCCGCCTCCTCGTCCTCCGCCGGGACGAACCCTCCCCGAGCCCTTGTACGGAGGTACCCCTAAGGGCTGTCCACCGTCAGGTGGAGCCCTTCTCAGGGTTGGGTCCACCCTCCGGCGGACCGAGCTTCCACCCTCCCGCCGCGTCAGGGTCAAGTGGGAAGCTTGCGTGCGGGGGACAACGGACAAGGGGGGAACCGGTGGACAGCACGAAGCCCGCGCTACGCGACACCGCACGCGGCGTCGGAGCCGACCGGCGCGGCGCCGTGGTCACGGCCCTGATGCTGGCGATGGCGCTCGCCGCGCTCGACTCGACGATCGTGTCGACGGCCGTCCCGCAGATCGTCGGCGACCTCGGCGGCTTCTCCGTCTTCTCCTGGCTGTTCTCGGGATATCTGCTGGCCGTGACGGTGACCCTGCCCGTCTACGGCAAGCTCTCCGACACCTTCGGCCGCAAGCCGGTGCTGGTCGCGGGCGCCGTCGTCTTCCTGCTCGGCTCACTGCTGTGCGCCCTCGCCTGGAACATGGGGTCGCTGATCGCCTTCCGTATCGTGCAGGGCCTGGGCGGCGGCGCGCTCCAGGGCACGGTCCAGACCCTCGCCGCCGATCTGTACCCGCTCAAGGAACGCCCGAAGATCCAGGCCAAGCTGTCCACGGTGTGGGCGGTGTCCGCGATCGCGGGCCCGGCGCTCGGCGGGATCCTCGCCGCGTACGTCGACTGGCGGTGGATCTTCCTCGTCAACCTGCCCATCGGCTCGGTCGCCCTGTGGCTGCTCGTCCGCCACCTCCACGAACCCGACCGCCGCACCACCGGCGCCCGCCCGCGCGTCGACTGGGCGGGCGCACTGGCGGTGTTCGCGTGCGGCGGCGTCCTGCTCACCGCGCTGGTGCAGGGCGGGGTCGCCTGGCCGTGGCTGTCGGCCCCCTCACTCGCCCTGTTCGGTACGGGCCTCGCGCTCGCCGCGCTCGTCGTGGTGATCGAACGCCGGGCCGCCGAGCCGATCATCCCGGGATGGGTGTGGCGCCGCCGCACGATCGCCGCGGTCAATCTCGCCCTCGGCGCGCTGGGTCTGCTGATGGTGGCACCCACGGTCTTTCTGCCGACGTACGCGCAGGCGGTCCTCGGACTGGCCCCCGTCGCGGCCGGATTCGTGCTCTCCGTATGGACGTTGAGCTGGCCGGTGTCGGCGGCGCTCAGCCAGCATGTGTACCGGCGCATCGGCTTCCGCGACACGGCCGCGCTCGGCATCGGCACGGCGGCGCTGATCCTGTTGGCGTTCCTGTTCCTGCCGTACCCCGGCCAGGCGTGGCAGCCGACCCTGCTCATGCTGTTGCTGGGCAGCGCGCTGGGCCTGTTCCAGCTCCCGCTCATCGTCGGCGTGCAGTCGACGGTGGGCTGGGCGGAGCGCGGTACGACGACCGCGTCCGTCCTCTTCTGCCGCCAGACCGGTCAGACCGTCGGGGCGTCGGTGTTCGGCGCGATCGCCAACGGTGTGCTGGCCGCACGCCTGGGAGGCGCGGGCGATCTGGACACGGTCACCCGGGGCCTGGACTCGGGCACCGTCCCGGAGGCGACGCGCCGGGCGGTCGCGGACGCGGTCCACGCGGTGTATCTGGGCGCGGCGTGCGCGGCGGCGCTGGCGTTCCTGGTGCTGCTGTTCGTGGCCCCGCGCCGCTTCCCGGTCCTCCAGGACTGAGCCACGCCCGCGACCGTCTCGATCCGGCCGTAGACGGCATCATGTACGGCACCAAGTGCCTGGACGCCTACAACCTCGGTACGGCCAACGGCACGAAGGTCGTCATCTGGGACTGCAACGGCCAGGACAACCAGAAGTGGACCGTCAACCCCGACGGCACGATCACCAACGTCCATGCGGGCCTGTGCCTGGACGCCTACAACGCGGCCACGTCCGACGGGACGAACCTCGTCCTGTGGTCCTGCAACGGCGGCGACAACCAGAAGTGGACGGTGTCGTAGACCGACGACCGACAACCCGACCGGCATCGGGAGCCGTTCAGAATTGGAGTAAACGCGGGTAACACCGCAGGTCAGCGCAGTAAGCGCATACCTACCGGTCAGTTCGGTGAAAACCCTGCGGGCCCCCGATCGCCGCGAGTAGCGTGCGTCGCCGCCCACCGCTCCCTGCGGTCCGCCGCCACGGACCCGAGCCACGCAAGGAGAAACGGGATGTCCGACGCATTCTGGTCGCCGCACTCGTACCCCGAGCACCCTCCGCCCCATCAATCCGCACCGCCGTATCCCACCTACCCCTGGCAGCCGCAGCCCGCCCCCCAGGGGCGGCGGCGGCCGCCGAGCCACCCGCCCCTCGGGCACCACAGCGACCTGAGGGTGCTGCGCACCGCCTATCGACGGCAGCGGCGCGTGGCCACCCTCACCGCGCTGGGCTACTTCACGCTGTTTCTGATCCTGTCCGCGTTCGCCCCGTCCTTCATGACCACCCCCGTCTCCGGCGGCCTGACCACGGGCCTGCTGCTGGGCCTGGTCCAGGTCCCCGTCACCTGCCTCGCGATCGGCCTCTACGAGTACAGCGCGCGCCGCACCGTCGACCCGATCGCGGACCGCATCCGCCGGCAGGCCGCGCTGGACGTCAGGCGGGAGAGCGCACGATGACCGCCGCGAACGCGCTCGTCACCACGAACGCCGCGGGCCCCGCCGTCGGATTCACCGGATTCAGCGACTCCGCACAGACCATGTCGCTGGTGGCGTTCACCGCCATCGCCACGGTCACCCTGCTGCTGTGCGTGATGACCGGCCCCGACCGCGACGACCTCGACGAGTTCTACACCGGCTACAACTCCCTCTCCCCGATGAGCAACGGCCTCGCCATCGCCGGGGACTACATATCCGCCGCGACCGTCCTCGGCACCGGCGGGATCATCGCCCTCACCGGCTACGACGGTGTCGTCCTCGCCCTGAGCACGGCCCTGTTGCTGATGCTGCTGATGTTCCTGCTGGCCGAACCCCTGCGCAACGCGGGCCGGTTCACCATGGGCGACGTGCTGGCCCGGCGCATGCCGGGCCGGGCGGTGCGCATGGCCGCCTGCGGCGTGACCCTCGCCGCGCTGCTGCCGATGATGCTCGTCCAGCTCGCCGGCACCGGCAACCTGCTCGCCTTCCTCCTCGGATTCTCCGGCGACTCCCTGAAGACCGGCTGCATCATCGGCCTCGGCGCCCTGATGATCAGCTACGCGGCGATCGGCGGCATGAAGGGCACCGCCCTCATCCAGATCCTGAAGATCGTGATGCTGCTCGGCACCGGCATCGCCGTCGCCGCACTGATCCTGCGCCGCTTCGACTGGGACCCGGGCGCGCTGCTCACGGCCGCCGCCGGCAACAGCGGGGCCGGCGGCGCCTTCCTGCACTCGGGCCTGGAGTTCGCGGGCGGCCCGGCCCCCCGCCTCGACATGATCAGCTCGGAGCTGACGGTGGTGCTCGGCGGCGCCTGCCTGCCGCACATCACCATGCGGATGTACACCGCGAACAGCGCCCGGCAGGTGCGCCGTTCACTGTCCTGGGCGGTGCCCTCGGTGACCCTCTTCGTCCCCGTCATCGCGGTGGTCGGGTTCGGCGCGACCGCCCTGGTCGGACGCGAGACCATCGCGGCCGCCGACCCCGAGGGCAACACCGCCTATCTGCTGGGCAGCCGGGCCGCGTTCGGGGCGACCGTGTCCACCGCGGGGACCGCGCTGTTCACCGCGGTGGCCACGGCGATCTTCCTGACCCTGCTCGCCTCCGTCGCCGGGATGATCCTCGCCTGCGCCAACTCCCTGGCGCACGACGTGTTCGCGGCCCGGGTACAGGAGATGCCACCGCGCCGCGAGATGGCCCTGGCCCGGCTGTCTGCGCTGGCGGTGGGAGCACCGGCGATCCTGCTCGCCACCCTCGTCCAGCATCGCGGACTGCAGCCGCTGGTGACGCTCTCCTTCTGCATCGGCGCCTCCGCGCTCGCACCGGCCCTCGTGTACGGGCTCTTCTGGCGCCGCTACACCCGGACCGGGCTGCTGTGGACGCTGATCGGCGGCACGCTGACGGTGCTGCTCCTGATGACCGGCACCAATCTGGTCTCCGGGTCGCCGACCGCCTTCTTCCCCGACGCCGACTTCAACTGGTTCCCCTTCACCACCACCGGGCTGGTCTCCATCCCGCTGGGCTTCGCCTACGGCTGGCTGGGCACGATCGCCTCCGGCCGCCGCCAGGCCGCCGAGCAGCGCCGCCAGTACGAGGCCGTGGAGGGCTGGATCCTGGCCGGGGCGATCCGCAGAAGCGGCTGACCCGCGCGGACGGTCCCCTGCGGGGTCCTGCTCCGCGGGCCCCGCAGGGGACCTACTCCGCCGCCGCGCGGCCCGTCAGCATGGCGAGGCTGTTGCGCACATGGTCCATCTGGGCCTGCACGCCGTCCCACATCTCGCCGTGCTCCCGCAGCACCCGCTCCGTCTCCCGCGCGATCCGGTCCTCCCGCAGCCGCGCCTCGGCGACCAGTTCCGCCGCGCGCGCCTGGGCGTCCCCCTGCACCCGCCGGGACGACTCCCCGGCCTCGGCGAGCGCCCGCTGCGCCTCCGTCAGAGCGGCCTGCGCCTGCGCCACCCGCCCCTCCTCCCACGCCTGGAGCTCCGCGAGCCGTTCGGCCTCCGCGCGCTCCTCGCCCTCCCACCGCTCGGCCTGCTCCCGCTCCTGCTCCGCGAGAAGGGCCTCGGTGCGCCGCCGCACCTCCCGCAACACCGCCAGCGCCTGCGCGCGCCCCTCCTTGACCTCGCGCCGCGCCACGACCCGTACCTCGTCGGCCTCGGCCCGCGCCGCCAGCAGCCGGGTCCGGATCAACTCCTCGGCCTCGCCGCGCACCTCGTCGGCGTACGCCTGCGCGGCCTGGCGCACCCGCCGCCCGTCCTCCTCCGCCTGCGTGACCCGGTGGACCGCGTCCTGCCGCGCGCCCTCCCGCACGGCCTCGGCCTCCTCCTGCACCAGGCCGAACACCCGCCGGGCCCCGTCGCCGAGCGCCTCATAGCTCTGCGCGGGCAACTGCGCCACTCTCTCGTGC
Organism: Streptomyces sp. NPDC001222; assembly: GCF_042896945.1. Lineage (NCBI taxonomy): Bacteria > Bacillati > Actinomycetota > Actinomycetes > Kitasatosporales > Streptomycetaceae > Streptomyces > Streptomyces sp. NPDC001222. The sequence goes on along the minus strand of NZ_JBIAXT010000021.1, from coordinate 40,098 downwards.
AGCCGCGCCAGTCCGGCCTCCATGTCCTTGGCCAGCACGGTCAGCCGGGCGGCCCGCTCCCAGGCGTCGTCACGCTCCCGCGAGAGGGCCGCGGTATACGCGTCGACCTGGTCGGGACGGTAGCCGCGCCGCACGGACACAAAGCCGTGCGGCGACCCCGATGCGCTGCTCATCGTGGAACCCCTCTCCACCTGACCCACACGAAGCGACGATTCGCGCACATCCTTGTGGATCAGACGGAAGTGTTCATAACACGACACTCCGCACATAAGCAATGGACCGGGGCAGGCCAGGAGGCGCACGCGGGGTACCGCGCGCACCCTCGCACCGAGGGCCCCACACGCCGTCGCACGCCACGGCGCACACACAAGCGCATCACCCGCGCCCCCGCCTCGCATCCACCGACACGGAAATGGCCGGGCCCGGTCGCACGAAGGAGTGCGACCGGGCCCGGCCCTTGACGGAACGTCAGCAGCGAGCCGTCACAGCAGACCGTCCCACATCTGCTCCAGCAGCACCGACCACCAGCTGTCCGGCGAACCGAGCGCCGCCGGATCGAGCGCCGCCAACTGCGCCTGGAAGTCGACGGTCCAATGGCCCGCCTGCTCCTGGTTCAGCCCGTACCTCAGCCGCCACATCCGGCCGAGCAGCGCCAGACAGCGCACGAACTCCGGCAGCCCGGTGTTCACATACTGCGGCGGTACGGGAGCACCACCGGGCCCCGCCTCCACGGGCACCGCGACGATGTTCGCCGTGCCGTACTGCACACAGATCGCCTTGCCGAAGTCGCTGCCGACAACGAGATACGAGCCCGCGTCCGAGGCCGGCGGCAACCCGCGCTCCTGCGCCAGTTCGGCCAGCGTCGGCACCGGCCGACCCGGCTGGGCCTGCGCCCAGAAGAACGGGCCCATGTCGAGCGGCAGTCCCGCCACCATCAGAAGCTGCGCCACGATCGGCGGCACGCCCTGCCGGGAGACCGCGGCCTGCTCGAACCGGAAGATCCCCGGCCCGAAGGCGGCGGCCAGCTCCTGCGCGATGCCCTCCGGGGGGACCGGCGGCGCAGGCTGCACGGGCGGCAGCGGCGCACGCACCGGAGCCGGACGCGCCGGACCGTCCGCGACCTGATGCAACTCACCCTGATGTGCGAGCAGTTGCTGCATGCCCTGCTGACGCGAGGCATGGTCGGTGCCGTACGGGGCGATGCTCGCGATCCTGGCCTGCGGCCAGTTCTCCCGGATCATCCGCGCGCAGTAGGCACCCGGCAGCTCGCACGACTCCAGCTCCGTGTGCAGCTCCAGCACCTGGCCCGGCGGCACGTTCATGGCGCGCAGCTCATGGAAGATCTGCCACTCCGGGTGCGGGGTGCCCGGCGCCGAACGCCGGATCAGCTGCTGCTCCGAACCGTCCTGCGCGCGGTAGCGCAGGACGGCCTGGTAGCCGGGGCCCACGGTGGGCCTGCTCTGCGGATAGCCGTACGAGGGCCGCTGCCCGGGCACCGGCTGTCCCGGCACCGGCTGCGGAGCCCCCGGGGGCGGCGGGGGCGCACCCGGACCGCCCACGGGAGGACCGGCAAGCATGGTCTCGGCGTGGTGCACGGCACCGGGGGCGGGGGCACCGGACCGGTTGGGCGCGCCCGGCGGGTTCGGGGCGCCCGGGGCCGGAGGCACGCCCGGACCGTCCGGGAGCTGCGAGACGACTTGAGTGGGGGCGTAACCGCCCGCGGGAGCGCCCGGCGTGACAGCGGGCCGCGCCCCCGGCGCGCCAGGGGCGCTGGGCGGATGCGGCGCACCGCCGGCGCGCGGGGCCCGCGGCGGCGCCGCCTTGCTGGTCGCGGCGTCCGCGATGTCCTCGGCGTTCGGCGCCCGCCGCGGCCCGGGCGCGGACGGACCGACCGGAGGCTGCGGCACACCCGGAGGCGTAGGCGCACCGGGCACACCCGGCACGCCCGGAGCCGGAGGCACACCCGGAGGCTGCGGCCCACCGACCGGGGCGGGCCCCGGAGGCGGAGGCGGACCCTGCGGCCCACCCGGAGGCGTGGGCGCACCGGGCACACCCGAAGCCGTAGGCACACCCGGCACGCCCGGAGGCTGCGGCCCACCGACCGGGGCGGGCCCCGGAGGCGGAGGCGGACCCTGCGGCACACCCGAAGCCGGAGGCACACCCGGCACGCCCGGAGGCCGCGGCCCACCGACCGGGGCGGGCCCCGGAGGCGGAGGCGGACCCTGCGGCACACCCGAAGCCGGAGGCACACCCGGCACGCCCGAAGCCGGAGGCACACCCGGCGCGCCCGGCGCTCCCGGCGGCTGCGGCCCACCGACCGGGGCGGGCCCCGGAGGCGGAGGCGGACCCTGCGGCACACCCGAAGCCGTAGGCACACCCGGCGCGCCCGGCGCTCCCGGAGGCGCCGGCGTCTTGGAGGCCGCCGCGACCGAGAGGGCCGCCGCGGGCGGCACAGGCGGCGCGACCGGCGCCGCACCCCTGTCGGCGTCGCTCGGCTGCGGCGCGAACACGGTCTCCGGCAGCGGCACCGAACCGTCCTCGCCCGCCTCGGCGCTGGTGTCGGTCCCCGCCCACGGAGTCACCCCCGCGGACGCCACCGGCACCGCGTCCCGCACCTCGTCATCGCCGCCGGCCGCGGGCCACGACGCCGCGGACGCCGGACCCGCGCCCCCAGCGCCTCCCGACGTACCGGAGACATCCCGCGCACCCGCACCCGCACCCGTGGACGCGGGCGCAGGCGCGGAAGCCCCCGCCCCCGCCGGCCCCCCGCCGCCCAGTCGCTGCTCCGGAGTCCCCTTCCGGTCCGCCGCCTCCTCGCCCCACTCCGGCGGGGTCAACAGGAACGACGTCTGGTTCAGATCCGACCGGGCCGCCGGAGCCGGCGCCGGCTGCGCCGCCGTCTCCTTCGTCCCGTACTCCTCCTCGTAACGGCGGATCACCTCACCCACCGGCAGACCCGGCCACAGCGTCGCCTCGCCGCTGTCACGCGCGATGACGATCCGCTGCGCACCCCCGTCCGACCGCGGCCCGTCGGCCCGGTCCTCCGCCCACACCACGAAACCGAGCCCGAACTCCCGCACCCGCACCTCGCGATGCTGGTACGACGGGACGTCCCCGTTGATCCACTCCTCCGCGCGCTCCTGCGCCTGAGCGAAGGTCACCATCGTCCGAACTCACTCCCCTGCCTCGGACGCCGACGCCACCGGCACCGCACGCGCGAACCCGCCGTCCACCATCAGATTCGCCACCGTCTCCAACTCCGGCGGATTACCGGCGAGTCGCGACAGAAAGGCGTCGAAGTCGTCACCGCACGGCACCAACAGCCGCTCCACCCGCTCGGCGGGCGTCCACGAAGCGTCCACGTCACGCGCGTCGTCGTACGCACAGAACCAGACCGAACCGATCCGGTCGCCCTTCACCTTCACGGCCAGCAGACCGCCCTGCACAAAACCGACGCCCAGGTAGTCCTTGGTCAGATGGTCGCGCAGACACTTGTTCACGTACACCAGGTCGTTGACCGCCGCCTCGTCGCGCACCGTCAGGAACGGCTGGTCGACCAGCAGCCCCAAGTCCACGTCCAGCGCCGCGCCCACCGGCGCACAACCGCCCGCCGCCTTCAGGAACGACCGGTACGCGCCCGGCAGCCGATAGCCGAGATCCTCCTCGGCGCCCTGGACCTGCTGCTCGGTCACCGCCACCGCGGACTTCGGCAGCCCGAAGTGCGCCGGACGCTTCTCCTGCAACGGCCGCGTCCCCCGCTTGCCCTGGTCGACGGCCGCCGTCGCGATCCCGCCGTGGTGCCGCAGCAACGCCTTCACCTCGACCGGGACCAACTCCAGCCGGCGCGAGCCACGGACGTGATGCCACGTCCAGCCGTGCGGCGTCGCCACCGCCGGCGTCGCGTCCCACAGCTCATGCCCGGACAGCGCCAGCGCCGCGTTCGCCGACACATAGTCGGTCAGCCGCAACTCGTCGACGCCGAAACCCTCCGGAGGGTCCGCGATCTCCGCGACGGCACGGGCGTAGAACGAGAAGTCCGGATAGCCGTACGGGTCCACCCGCACCCCTCCCGGATGACGAGCGGCCCGGACCGGGTCCGGAAAGTGCACGACCTGCCCCGCGTAGGCCGCGTTGGGCGGTGCGGCGTGTCCCCCGGCCTGGCTGCCGGGAGGCACCCCCAGCCCGAGCCGACCTGTCGTCATGACGGTTGCCCCCTGCGGCGATCTGTCTGGCCTGTACGGCGGTGTCTTCACGGACATCGACAGCCTATGCGGTACGACGACACCGGTCACCGGGCCACCGGGCCACCCCGGCCGACCGGCCGCCGGTACCGTGACCAGCCGTCACCCGGCCGTGACCGTACGCCGAAGCCCTGGCGTGTCGTGCTGCCCCAGCTTCCGCACCCGGCACGGCATTTGGCAGTCTGTGTTCCCGCCGGGGGGATGCAAGGGAGGGGAAAAAGATCATGAACGCGACACAAACAGACACGTCAGGCGACCCACGTATCGGCTGGAGCTCCGCCGAGGCCGCCGTCGTCCCCACCCTGCTTCACCGCCGCGACGGCATACTCCCGACCGTCGCCGCCGCCCTCTCCGTCCGCGGCGCCACCCTCACCGGCACCGCCGCACGCGGCGACCAGCCCCCCGCCCTGCACCCGCTCGTCCAGGACTTCCTCGACAGCCTCACCAGCGGCCAGCGCGACCGCTTCACCGGACGGTGCGCCGAGGCGATCCTCATCTCCCGCCACATCACCGCCGCCGACGCCGACCGCAGCAAACGCGCCGCCCGCAAGCCGATGACCAACGGCGAGGCCCGCAAGGCCCTCAAACAGGCCAAACTCACCGCCCGCCGCATCCGCGAGGACGGCGACCCGCTGCACGGCAGCTTCGCCGCGCCCTGTCGCGCCTGCACCGCGCTCAGCAACCACTTCGGCGTACGCATCGTCGACCCCACGGCGCAGAGCTGACACTCCCCCGCCTCGACCCACCGCACACCACACACCGCACGACGGCGCACGCGCCGGTCCACGGCACTCGACGAACGAAGGGCAGATGCACGCCGACCGCTCCTCAAGCACACGTTTCCCCGTCCCCGTGGACGCCGCACTGCGCACGGCCGGCTGGCAACCCGGCCGATGGAACATAAAACAGGCCGAACTCTGGGCCGACACCCTGCGCGGCCACGCCTCACCGGCGGGCCACCGGCACGCGGTGTTCCCCGCGGCCGTCGAGGCATGGGCCGAATTCGGCGACCTCCACATCACCGCACAGGGCCCCGGACGCCAGCTCGCCCCGGCCACCCTCCACCTGGACCCCCTGCACGGCCTCCACATGGCCCGCACCCTCGGCGACCTCGGCCGCGCCCTCGACACCCAGGTCTGCCCGCTCGGCGAGGAGTCCGACAGCCGCGCCCTGCTCGCCATCGACACCGAGGGCCGCGTCTACTCCCTCGACCACACCGGCGACTGGTACCTGGGCCCCGACATCGACCACGGCCTCGCCACCCTGCTGACGGGCATCGAGCCGGTACGCCTCACCGCCGGGTGACCGCACACGCCGTGCGACTCGCGACGCGACCGGCCTGACGACACCCCGCTACGCCGCCGCCTGGGCCGGGATCACCGCCGACACCCGGAACCCGCCCGCGTCCGTCGGCCCCGACACGAACACCCCGCCCAGCGCGCTGACCCGCTCCTTCATGCCCACCAGGCCATTGCCCCCGCTGGGCAGCCGCACGGCCCGAGCCGACCCCGGCTCCGGCGGCGGCTCGTTCTCCACCTGCATCGCGATCTCCGCCGTACGGTGCGCGAGCCGCACATGCGTCTTCGCGCCCGCCGCGTGCTTGTGCACGTTGGTCAGCGCCTCCTGCACCACCCGGTACGCGGTCTGCTCGACCATCGGCGCATACAGCCGCACCTCACCCTCCACCGACAGGTTCACGACCATCCCGGCCGCGGCCGACTGCCCGATCAGCTCCTCCAACTCGGCAAGACACGGCCCCTCGGAGGACTCCTCGGCCACCCGCGACGCCGCTGCCGCGGCCGCCGCCCCCACGGCCGCCAACGGCACCGCGGACGGAGCGGCCCGCCCCACGGCACCCTCCCCCGTCCGCAGCACCCCGAGCATCTCCCGCAACTCGGTCAGCGCCTGTCGCCCCATGTCCCCGACCAGCGCGGCGTTCCGCACCGCCTTCTCCGGATCCTTCCGGGCCACGGCCTGCAACGCGGCGGCATGCACGACCATCAGGCTCACCCGGTGCGCCACGACGTCGTGCATCTCCCGGGCGATCCGGGTCCGCTCCTCGTTCCGCGCCCACTCGGCCCGCTCCTCCGCCCGCTCCGCGAGCAGCATCAACTCCCGCTCCAGCGAGTCGGCCCGCTCCCGCAGGCTCTCCATCAGCCGGCGCCGGGCACCGACGTACAGGCCGAGCAGCACCGGCGGAGCCGTCATACCGAGCGCCGTGGTGACGGACAGAAAGGGGATGAACCCCCCGGCGATCGACAGATCGCCCCGGACCACCCCCTGGTGCGCCCGCACATACGTCACGATGAACATCCCGAAGAACGACATGCCCGCGAGGGCGGCGGTGATCCGCCGCGGCAGCTCCGAGGCCGCCAGGGTGTACAACCCGACCACGCCCATCAGAAACCCCATCTGGGCGGGCGTGATCGCTACGGACACGAGGACGACGGCGACCGGCCACCGGCGCCGCAGCAGCAGGCTGAGACCGGCGAACAGCCCGAACACCATCCCCACAGGGACGAACATGCCGGCGTCCCGCGAGAACTGGACCCCCTCGATCGCGCACTCCATGGCGGACAGCGCGGCGAGCGATATGTCGAGCACGGCACTGCGCCACCGCCCCCACCACCAGGGGCCCTCCTCGGCCCCCGCGCGGACTTCCCCCGTCGTGGTCATGGCTCCAGCCTACGGGCGCGGAGCGGCGGTTTTCCGGTGAGTTTCCACGGCCGCGTCACACCACACTCCGTAATCAAACAGAAGCGAAACCGTCCGGAATCCCTCGAACTGCTGAATCGCACACCGTTCGACCCCGGAAGCCCGGATTCCACCCGAGGTTGTGCCCATGGCACACACACGGGGCAGGTACGCGGACTTCGAGGGCTTACGGGAGCGGGCGGTGGCGCTGCGCCGCGGGGGCCACAGCCTCCGGCAGATCCGCGACGAGCTGAAGATCTACGACAACGACATCCTCAACCAGCTGGTGAAGGGCGAGCCCCCACCGGCCTGGACGAAACGCCCGAACGCCAAGGACGACCTGCGCGCAAGGGCGAGGGAGCTACGACTGGAGGGCTGGACCTACGACCGGATCGAGGCGGAACTGGGATGCTCCCGGAGCTCGGTCTCCCTGTGGGTACGGGACCTGCCGAGGCCCGAGCCGCGCTTCACGCCGGAAGAGCAGCAGACGCTCATGCGCGAAGACCTGGCAAGGCGCCGCGCCGCGGAGGACGAAGAGCGCAAGAGGATCAGACTCGCCGCGGTCGGCGACATCGGGGAACTGACGGACCGCGAGCTCTTCGTGGCGGGGGTCGCGCTGTACTGGGCCGAAGGGTCGAAGAGCAAACCGTACGACCGGCGCGAGCGGGTCGTCTTCGTCAACAGCGACCCAGGGGTGATCCGGACCTACCTCGCCTGGCTCGACCTGCTCGAGGTGGACCGGGAACGCCTCGGCTTCCGGGTGCTCATCCACGAATCCGCAGATGTGGAAGCCGCGCAGCGCTACTGGGCCGACATCGCCGACGTCGACGTGTCGGTCTTCGCGAAGCCGACGCTCAAGAAGCACAACCCGAAGACGGTCCGGAAGAACATCGCCGACGACTACCACGGCTGCCTGGTCGTCCACGTGGCGAGGAGCGCCGGTCTGTACAACCGAATCGAGGGCTGGTGGGAGGGAATCGTGGCCCAAGCCCAGGCACGTCTCCGGTAAGGTCTGAAGCGCTGTCCCCCGTGGTGTAACTGGCAGCACACTGGTTTTTGGTACCAGCAGGACAAGGTTCGAATCCTTGCGGGGGAGCCACAGCGCACAAGCCCCAGGTTCGGGCCCTGACAGCACCGTCAGGGCCCGCTCTCATGTCCCCCCAGGAACACCCCGGTATCCTGCGGATGTCCACCCCACCCCATGAAGCCGAAGGGCATCCCCGTGAGCGCCATCCGCCCGGCCGCCGTCGTCGTTCTCGCAGCGGGTGAGGGCACCCGTATGAAGTCGGCCACACCCAAGGTCCTGCACGACATCTGCGGCCGTTCCCTCGTCGGACATGTACTCGCCGCCGCGCGCGAGTTGGAGCCCGAGAACCTCGTCGTAGTCGTGGGCCACGCCCGCGAGAAGGTCGGCGCCCACCTCGCCGAGATCGACCCCGGCGTGCGCACCGCGGTCCAGGCGGAGCAGAACGGCACCGGCCACGCCGTCCGGATGGGCCTGGAGCAGCTCGGCGGTTCCGTCGACGGCACGGTGGTCGTCGTGTGCGGAGACACCCCGCTGCTCACCGGCGAGACGCTCCGGCGCCTGGCCGGCACCCACCAGGAGGACGGCAACGCCGTCACGGTGCTCACCGCGGAGGTCCCCGACGCCACCGGCTACGGCCGTATCGTCCGGGACGGCTCCGGTGCCGTCACCGCCATCGTCGAGCACAAGGACGCCTCCGACACCCAGCGCGCGATCCGTGAGATCAACTCCGGTGTCTTCGCCTTCGACGGGCAGCTCCTCGCCGAGGCCCTGAAGCAGGTCAGGACGGACAACAGCCAGGGCGAGGAGTACCTGACCGACGTCCTCGGCATCCTGCGGTCGGCCGGGCACCGGGTCGGCGCGTCCGTCGCGGGCGACCACCGGGAGATCGCCGGCATCAACAACCGGGTGCAGCTGGCCGAGGCCCGCCGCATCCTCAACGACCGGCTGCTGACCGAGGCGATGCTGGCGGGCGTCACGGTCGTGGATCCGGCGACCACCTGGATCGATGTGACGGTGACCTTCGAGCAGGACGCGGTGGTGCAGCCGGGGACGCAGCTGATCGGTGCCACGCACATCGGCGAGGGGGCCGAGGTCGGGCCCAACTCGCGGCTGACGGACACCCGGGTGGGTGCGGGGGCGCGGGTGGACAACACCGTCTCCGACGGCGCGGTCGTGGGGCCGCAGGCGTCGGTGGGGCCGTACGCGTATCTCCGTCCGGGCACGCGTCTGGGGCTGAAGTCGAAGATCGGCACGTATGTGGAGACCAAGAACGCCGCGATCGGCGAGGGCACGAAGGTGCCGCATCTGTCGTACGTGGGCGACGCGACGATCGGTGAGTACACGAACATCGGTGCGGCCAGCGTCTTCGTGAACTATGACGGACAGGACAAACACCACACCACCGTGGGGTCCCACTGCCGTACCGGCTCGGACAACATGTTTGTGGCTCCTGTCACGGTCGGGGACGGCGCGTACACCGCCGCGGGGTCCGTGATCACCAAGGACGTGCCCCCCGGTTCGCTGGCCGTGGCCCGCGGCCAGCAGCGGAATATCGAGGGTTGGGTTGCCCGCAAGCGTCCGGGGAGCGCGGCCGCGAAGGCGGCCGAGGCGGCCTCCCGGGAACCGGATGGCGAAGACTGAGTGGAAACAGGTACGTCTGACACGGCGTACCGTGATAAGTGCACACCCTTACCCCACCAGCCGAGACAGCCGCTCGCGTCCCGCGGGGACGGCTGCGCAAGGCCTCTCGCACCGAGCCGAGAACACCTCTGAGGAGACAGTGCTGTGACCGGGATCAAGACGACCGGCAAGAAGAAGTTGATGTTCTTCTCCGGCCGCGCCCACCCCGAGCTTGCCGAGGAGGTCGCCCACCAGCTGGGTGTCGGGGTCGTCCCGACGAAGGCCTTCGACTTCGCGAACGGCGAGATCTACGTCCGCTACGAGGAGTCGGCGCGCGGTGCCGACTGCTTCCTGATCCAGAGCCACACGGCGCCGATCAACAAGTGGATCATGGAGCAGCTGATCATGATCGACGCGTTGAAGCGCGCGTCGGCCCGTTCCATCACGGTCATCGTGCCCTTCTACGGTTACGCGCGGCAGGACAAGAAGCACCGGGGACGTGAACCGATCTCGGCGCGCATGGTCGCGGACCTGATGAAGACGGCCGGCGCGGACCGCATCCTCACGGTGGATCTGCACACGGACCAGATCCAGGGCTTCTTCGACGGCCCGGTGGACCACCTGTTCGCGCTGCCGCTGCTGGCGGACTACGTGGGCCAGAAGGTGGACCGCGACAAGCTGACCGTGGTGTCGCCGGACGCGGGCCGGGTGCGGGTCGCCGACCGCTGGTGCGACCGTCTGGGTGCGCCGCTGGCCATCGTGCACAAGCGGCGCGACAAGGACGTGGCGAACCAGGTGACGGTGCACGAGGTCGTCGGTGATGTGAAGGGCCGCATCTGTGTCCTGGTCGACGACATGATCGACACGGGCGGCACGATCTGCGCGGCTGCGGACGCCCTGTTCGCGCACGGCGCGGAGGACGTGATCGTGACGGCCACCCACGGTGTGCTGTCGGGTCCGGCGGCGGACCGCCTGAAGAACTCGAAGGTGAGCGAGTTCGTGTTCACGAACACGCTGCCGACGCCGGGTGAGCTGGAGCTGGACAAGATCACGGTGCTGTCGATCGCGCCGACGATCGCGAGCGCGGTGCGCGAGGTGTTCGAGGACGGCTCGGTGACGAGCCTGTTCGACGAGCAGTGATCCTGTTCGGCCGGCGGTGACGCCGGCCGGTGATCCTTTTGGGTGCGGCCTCCCTCTCCGAGTAGACTGCTGAAGTTGCTCGGCGAGGGAGGCCGTACTCATGCGGTACGGCGGTCCGTAATCGACGCGCTCTTCGTAGCAGGCCGTTCGTGGCCGGGTGACCACGTCCGTTCTCTGATTTCTACGAGGAGTGAAGATGTCCGAGGTAAAGCTCGCCGCCCAGACGCGCACCGAGTTCGGCAAGGGTGCCGCGCGTCGTGTCCGCCGTGAGAACAAGGTTCCGGGTGTGCTGTACGGCCACGGTACCGAGCCGCTGCACCTGACGCTGCCGGGTCACGAGCTGCTGATGGCGCTGCGTACGCCGAACGTCCTGATCTCGCTGGACATCGACGGCAAGACCAACGAGCTGGCCATTCCGAAGGCTGTGCAGCGTGACCCGCTGAAGGGCTTCCTTGAGCACGTCGACCTGCTGCTGGTGAAGCGCGGCGAGAAGGTCACCGTCGAGATTCCGGTGCACACCGAGGGCGAGCTGGCTGCGGGTGGCAACCTGCTGGAGCACGTTCTGAACGCGCTGCCGGTCGAGGCCGAGGCCACGCACATCCCCGAGGCGCTCACCGTGTCGGTGGAGGGCCTGGAGGCCGGTGCCTCGGTCCTCGCCAAGGACATCACCCTCCCGAGCGGTGTGACGCTGGCCGTCGACGAGGACGCCGTCGTGCTGCAGGTCCTGGCCGCCCAGGCCGAGGAAGCGCCGGCCGAGGAGGCCGCGGGCGAAGAGGCCGCCGAGGCCTGATCCTCACCGTCATCGTTTCGTCAGCCGCTGTTCCCGGGAGGGGCAGCGGCTGGCGCGTATCAAGGAGACATGGACGTGACGACCGATGCGGGCGGTCCCTGGCTGATCGTGGGCCTCGGCAATCCGGGGCCTGATTATGCGATGAACCGGCACAACGTCGGGTTCATGGTGGCCGATCTGCTGGCCGGGCGGATCGGGGGGAAGTTCAAGCGGGCGGGCAAGGCGCAGGCGCAGGTCGTGGAGGGGCGGATCGGTCCGCCGGGGCCGGCGAACCGCCGGGTGATTCTGGCGAAGCCGATGTCGTACATGAACCTGTCGGGTGGCCCGGTGAACGCCCTGCGGGACTTCTACAAGGTGCCGGTGGGCAATGTCGTGGCGGTGCACGACGAGCTGGACATCGACTACGGGACGCTGCGGCTGAAGCTGGGCGGCGGCGACAACGGGCACAACGGGCTGAAGTCGATCACGAAGGCGATGGGCGCGGACTACCACCGGGTGCGGTTCGGGATCGGGCGTCCTCCGGGGCGTATGCAGGTCGCGGATTTCGTGCTGAAGGACTTCTCGTCGGCGGAGCGCAAGGAGCTGGACTACTTCGTGGACCGTGCGGCGGACGCGGTGGAGTGTCTGGTGATCGAGGGGCTGGAGCGGGCGCAAAGCACGTACAACTCCTGACTTGTCGGGGCGCCTGGCGGAGCCGGAGTTGACCAGGCGTGCGGGCATGGCCAAGGATCGCGGCCATGCCTTCTGCCGTCTCCTCCTCTCAGGGTGCCGTCGCGGTGCTGCGGTTCGGGCGGCTCGCGGTGATGGGTACGGTCGCCGCGTTGATCGTCGTCGCGGGTGTCTGGGGTTCGTGGGGCACCGCGCAGTACGTGATGCTGACCAAGGGCCGCGAGCAGGGCACGATGACGGTGGCCCGGTGCTCCGGCGACACGTGCAGTGGCCCGTATGTGCCGTCGACGGCGGGGTCGGCGGCCCGGAAGCGTGTCGTGATCGGCAACTCGGTGGCCGCGCGGCGGGGTGAGGTCCTCGCGGTGGCGGTGAAGCCGGAGTCCGACGAGGTGGTGCGGACGGGCCCGGCGGGCATGTTGTACGCCTGGCTTCCGCTGGCCGGTGCGCTGCTGCTGGCCTCGGTGGTGGTGGCCGGCGGGCTGCGGATGACGCGTACCGCCTGGGTGCTGGCGGGGACGGGGCTCGCGATGCTGACGGCGACGTTCTTCGCTCTGCAGTAGCCGACGTGGCAGGGCCTGTTGTGCTTGGGGCGGTGTCCCCCGTACGTCTTACGTCGTACGGGGGACACCGCCCCTGGCGTTGTGTGGTGCTGGTTCAGCCGGTGTTGCGCAGGCCGGCCGCCACGCCGTTGACCGTCAGCAGCAGGGCGCGGGAGAGCAGCGGGTCGGGTTCGGCGCCGCCGGCGGCGGCGTCGCGCTGGCGCTTGAGCAGGGCGACCTGGAGGTAGGAGATCGGGTCGAGGTAGGCGTCGCGGATGGCGAAGGTCTGCTTGAGGACGGGCTGGACGTCCAGCAGTTCGCTCTCGTCGGTGATCCGCAGGACCTCGCGGACGGTGAGCTCGTGTTCGGCCTGGATGGTCTCGAAGACGTGCTTGAGCTCGTCGGGTACGAGGGTGTCCACGTAGTGGCGGGCGATCCGCAGGTCGGTCTTCGCGAGGGTCATCTCGACGTTGGAGACGAAGTTGCGGAAGAAGTGCCACTGTTCGTGCATCTCGTGGAGCACGGTGTCGAGGCCCGCCTCGCGCAGTGCCTTGAGGCCGGAGCCGACGCCGTACCAGCCGGGGACGATCTGCCGGGACTGGGTCCAGCCGAAGACCCAGGGGATGGCGCGCAGTCCGTCGAGGCCGGCGCCGGAGTCGGGGCGCCGGGACGGGCGGGAGCCGAGGTGGAGGTCGGCGAGCTGGTCGACCGGGGTGGAGGCGAAGAAGTACGCGGGCAGGTCGGGGTCCTCGACCAGCCTGCGGTAGGCGGCGTGGGCGGCGTCGGAGACGACGTCCATCGCGGCGTCCCAGCGGGCGAGGGCCTCGTCGGACTGGCGGGGGGCGGTGTGCAGGGCGGATGCCTGCAGGGTGGCGGCGACGGTGAGTTCGAGGTTCTCGCGGGCGAGGGAGGGGATGAGGTACTTGTCGGAGATGACCTCGCCCTGCTCGGTGACCTTGATCTCGCCTTCGAGGGTGCCCCAGGGCTGGGCGAGGATCGCGTCGTGGGTGGGGCCGCCGCCGCGGCCGACGGTGCCGCCGCGGCCGTGGAACAGGCGCAGGCGTACCCCGTAGCGGTGGGCGACGTCGCGCAGCCGGCGCTGGGCGCGGTGGATCTCCCACTGGGAGGTGGTGATGCCGCCGAACTTGGAGGAGTCGCTGTAGCCGAGCATGACCTCCTGGACGTCGCCGCGCAGGGCGACGAGTCGGCGGTAGGAGGGGTCGGCGAGCATGTCCTCGAGGATGGTGTCGGCGGCCTTGAGCTCGTCGGTGGTCTCCAGGAGGGGGACGATGCCGATCTTCGCCCAGCCGGCGTGCAGGTCGACGAGGCCGGCCTCGCGGGCGAGGACGGCGGCGGCGAACACGTCGTCGGCGCCCTGGCACATGGAGATGATGTAGGACTCGATGACCTCGGGGCCGAAGACCTCCAGGGCCCGCTTGGCCGTCTCGAAGACGCCGAGGGTCTTGGCGCCGGCGGCGTCGAGGGGGGCGGGGGTGGGGGCGAGGGGCCGCCGGGAGCGGAGTTCCTTGGCGAGGAGCTTGTGCCGGTACTCGCGGGGCATGTCGTCGTAGCGCCAGGATTCCTCGCCGAGCCGGTCGAAGAGCTGGCCGAGCGCGTGGTGGTGGGCGTCGGCGTGTTCGCGGACGTCCATGGTGGCGAGCTGGAGGCCGAAGGCGGCCAGGGTGCGGATGGTGCGGGCGAGGTGGCCGTCCGCGAAGAGATGGCCGCGGTGGGTGCGCAGCGAGGTCTGGATGATCCGCAGGTCGCTGAGGAGTTCGGTGGTGCCGAGGTAGTCGCGTCCGGGCTGGTGCGTGGTGCCCTTGGCGAGGCGCTTCTTGGTGTTGACGAGCTTCTGGCGGATGCAGGTCGCCTTGAGCCGGTAGGGCTCCTCGGCGTTCAGGCGCTTGTAGCGGGGGCTGATGCCGGGCAGCCGGTCCAGGTCGGCCTGGAGGGACGCGAGGAGTTCCTCGGTGGCGCCGGTGTAGCGGATGGACTGGGAGAGCAGGCCGCGCAGTTCGTCGATCATCTCCAGCGCGTCGTTGATGCCGTGCTCGTGCTGGAGGATGAGGACGTCCCAGGTGACCTGAGGGGTCACGTTGGGGTTGCCGTCGCGGTCGCCGCCGATCCAGGTGCCGAAGGTGAGGGGGCGGGTCTCGTCGGGGAGCTTGACGCCGACGCGCTCCAGTTCGGCGGTGAGGTCCTCCAGGACGTCGCCGACGGCGCCGGCGTGGAGTTCGTCCAGGTAGTAGATGGCGTTGCGGGCCTCGTCGGCGGGTTCGGGCCGGACGACCCTGAGTTCGTCGGTCTGCCAGACGAGGTCGATGTTCTCGGCGAGGCGGGTGTCGTGGCGGCGGCGGTCGCTGTCGAGGACCGGCGTCTCCAGGAGGGTGGCGATGCGCCGCAGCTTGTTGAGGACCGAGCGGCGTGCCGCCTCCGTGGGGTGCGCGGTGAAGACCGGGCGCACGTTGAGGTTGCGGACTGTGTCGCGCACGTGGTCGTGGTCGGCGTCCTTGAGCCGGTCGGCGGTGCGGGCGAGGAGTCCGCCCTCGGCGGCGCGCTTGGCGCGCAGTTCGCGGCCGCGGTGGACCTGCTCGGCGACGTTGGCCAGGTGGAAGTAGGTGGAGAAGGCGCGCACCAGCTTGGCGGCGGTCTCCAGTTCGGTGCCGCGCAGCAGTTCCGCGGCGGCCTCTCCGTCCTCGCGGGTGAGCCGGCGGACTCGCTCGACCAGGTCCAGGAGTTCGGGGCCCTCCTGCCGGACGAGGGTCTCGCCGAGCAGATCACCCAGTCGGCGGATGTCGGCGCGCAACTCACTGCTGGTCGTCGTGGTCTGGTCGTCGGCACTGCTCACAGGTGCGGCTCCTTGCAGTGTTGAAGCTCGTCTGGGAGGGGACCCGGACGGGTGCCGCGCGGCGGGCGCCGCATACGGACCGGGCATCCGGGAAGAAAACAGAGCGGACCGCGCTGTCCGACCGATTCCAAGGATAGGTGTCCACGCGGACGCGCAGGCTCTTGGGCTCTTGCCGCTGAGCAACGCACTGCCATACTTACGTCGCCGTAGGTTACGGAACCGTAAGGTCTCCGGTCAGATCCCGGAAGAATCCTGGAACCTGTAGCCCGGCATCTGCCTCGACCACTCGACCCCACAGGGGACGCCCATGACCACAAGCTCCGATGTGATGGAAGACGCCCCGCAGGCGAACGACGACACTTCGCTGCCCTCGGCGACGCTGGGCGGCGAGCAGAAGGGCTCGATCGAACAGATCACTCTGCTGCTGTTCATCACCGTCCCGTTCCTGGCGCTCGTGGCTGCGGTGCCGCTGGCCTGGGGATGGGGCCTGAGCTGGCTCGATCTGGGCCTGCTGGTCTTCTTCTACTACCTGGGCTGTCACGGCATCACGATCGGTTTCCACCGGCACTTCACGCACAGCTCGTTCAAGGCGAAGCGGCCGCTGAAGATCGCTCTGGCGATCGCGGGGTCGATGGCCGTGGAGGGGCCGCTGGTGCGGTGGGTCGCCGATCACCGCAAGCACCACAGGTTCTCGGACGCGGAGGGCGATCCGCACTCCCCGTGGCGCTACGGGGAGACGGTGCCCGCCCTGCTGAAGGGCCTGTGGTGGGCCCATATCGGCTGGATGTTCGACGAGGAGCAGACGCCGCAGGACAAGTACGCGCCGGACCTGATCAAGGACCCGGCCCTGCGGGCGGTGTCCCGCCAGTTCGTGCTGTGGACGGCCGCGTCGCTGGGGCTGCCGCCGCTGATCGGCGGCCTGGTCACGATGTCCTGGTGGGGCGCCTTCACCGCCTTCTTCTGGGGGTCCCTCGTCCGGGTGGCGTTGCTGCACCATGTGACCTGGTCGATCAACTCGATCTGTCACGCGGTGGGCAAGCGCCCGTTCAAGTCGCGGGACCGTTCGGGGAACGTGTGGTGGCTGGCGGTCCTGTCGTGCGGTGAGTCCTGGCACAACCTGCACCACGCGGACCCGACGTCGGCGCGGCACGGGGTGGAGCGGGGGCAGCTGGACTCCTCGGCCCGGATCATCCGCTGGTTCGAGCAGCTGGGCTGGGCGTACGACGTGCGCTGGCCGTCACGCTCACGTATCGATTCCCGCCGCAGCACCGACGGGGACGGCTCCCGGCGCGGGAAGGCGAACGCCGGCACGGCATGATTGACGATGTGGCGACCGACTCCAGTACTCCCAGCACCGACAAGCCGAGGCGCACCCGACGCACCCGGATGACCGGGGCGGAGCGCCGCCAGCAGCTGCTGGAGATCGGTCGCACGCTGTTCGCCGCGAAGGGGTTCGAGGGCACGTCGGTGGAGGAGATCGCGGCGAAGGCCGGGGTCTCCAAGCCGGTGGTCTACGAGCACTTCGGCGGCAAGGAGGGCCTGTACGCGGTGGTGGTGGACCGCGAGATGCGGCGCCTGCTGGACATGGTGACGAGTTCGCTGACCGCCGGGCATCCGCGTGAGCTGTGCGAACAGGCGGCCTTCGCGCTGCTGGACTACATCGAGGAGTACACGGACGGGTTCCGCATCCTGGTCCGCGACTCGCCGATCCCGCAGTCGACGGGTTCCTTCGCGTCCCTCATCTCGGACATCGCCACGCAGGTGGAGGACATCCTGGGCCGCGAGTTCAAGAGCCGCGGCTTCGACCCGAAGCTGGCCCCGCTGTACGCGCAGGCACTGGTCGGCATGGTCGCGCTGACGGGCCAGTGGTGGCTGGATGTGCGCCGGCCGAAGAAGGCCGAGGTCGCGGCGCATCTGGTGAACCTGGCGTGGCACGGTCTGGACGGTCTGGAGCCGAAGCCGCGGCTGATCGGTCACCGCAAGAGCTGAGGGGCTCCCGCCGCACGGTCACCCGTTGTGATGACTCTCTTCGGTGGAATGACCATGACTGCCGAGCCGATCGCCGAGCCCACCCCCGAGCCCGCCGAACAGCCCGGTACCCGCTCGCCCGCCGCCGCCCGAGGGCTACACGGTGGACGACCTGCTCACGCTGCCCGACCTCCCGCCCACACCGAGTTGATCGACGGGAGCCTGGTCCCCTGATTCCGGGGCCCGCGACCG
The DNA here is from genome assembly GCF_042896945.1 of Streptomyces sp. NPDC001222. Taxonomy (NCBI): domain Bacteria; kingdom Bacillati; phylum Actinomycetota; class Actinomycetes; order Kitasatosporales; family Streptomycetaceae; genus Streptomyces; species Streptomyces sp. NPDC001222. The sequence continues at coordinate 22,310 of NZ_JBIAXT010000021.1, read as the reverse complement.
CGGCACCAAGCCCCTGAAGTGTGCGGCCGCCGGAATCCCGCACTTCTGGCTGGTCGAGATGGCCGAGGGGAATCAACACCCGGTGGTCCGGACCTACGAACTCGATCCGGCGACACAGACGTACGCCGTCACCGGCATCCACCACGACGAGCTCGAGCTCTCCGTGCCGTTCGCCGTCGACATCGACATCACGCTGGACGCTCTCAGGCGTCTGTAGCCACCGGCTGAAGGAACTCCAGCCGGTTCCCCACCGGATCCTCCGAGTAGAAGCGCCGGTGGCCCGGCAGGTTGTCGTCCCAGGTCACCGCCGCTCCCCGCGCGGCGAGCCGGGCGGCGTAGGCCTCGATTCCCGTGACCCGCAGGCCCGGGTGCGCCTTCCGTGCGGGCCGGAAGTCCTCCTCGATGCCCAGGTGCAGTTGGACGGCCCCCGCCTGGAACCAGCAGCCGCCGCGCGCGGCGAGCGCCGGCGGCTTGGGGATCTCCGTCATGCCGAGGACGTCGGCGTAGTAGCCGCGCAGCCGGTCCTCGGAGCCGGGCGGCGCAGCGAGCTGGACGTGGTCGACGGCGGCCAGCATCGCTCAGGCCCCCTTCGTGGCGACGGCGAAGATACGGCGGAACGGGAACACCGTCCCGTGGGCCGTGGGCGGGTACGCCTCGCGCAGGGCCGTGCGGTAGTCGGCGAGGAACTCCTCCGCCTCGTCGCCGAGCTCGGTGAGGACCGGCCGCAGTCCGGTGCCCTTCACCCAGTCCAGGACCGGGTCCTCGCCCTGAAGCAGATGCAGGTACGTCGTCTCCCAGACGTCCGTCTCGCAGCCGAGGCCGGTGAGGTGCTCCAGGTAGGCGTGGGGCGTGAGCACGGCGTCGTCGTGGCGCAGGGTGTGGGCGAGGCGGTCCTTCCAGCGGGCGCAGTGGGCGATCTCCCGCAGGAGCTGGTGGCTGGGGGAGTCGAAGTTCCCGGGCACCTGGAAGGCGAAGGTGCCGCCCGGCTCGAGTGCGGCCACCCAGTCGGCGAAGCGCCCGGCGTGGTCGGGCACCCATTGCAGGGTGGCGTTGCTGATGATCAGGTCGTACGACTCCGGGGGCGTCCAGGTGCGGGCGTCGGCGTGGGCGAAGTCGAGGCGGCCGCCACCCGCGGTGGGACCCTCGTGGTGGGTGTGGGCCTGATCGAGCATCTCGGACGAGTTGTCGTAGCCGGTGATGTGCGCGGTGGGCCAGCGGTCCGCGAGCAGGACGGTGACATTACCGGGGCCGCAGCCGAGGTCGGCGATGCGGGGCGGGTTCTGGCCGCTCGGGTCGGGGACGCGGGCGAGCAGGTCGACGAAGGGGCGGGCACGGTGGCCGGCGTGGCGCAGGTACTGGGCGGGGTCCCAGAGGGGCGCGGTGGACATGGCGGGGCCTCCTGGTGAACGGCTCGACGTCCTCGTACGGAGGCGTCGCCCCCGTTTGACGACGCCTCCGTACCAGGGTCATCCTTGTACCCCAACTATCTCGACGTCAAGAGACTCCACATCAAGAGACTTCATGTCGACACAACCACTACACTGATCGTCATGGAGGACGAGGTCGATCGGCTGGTCGCGGCGTGGCGCCGGGAGCGCCCGGACCTCGACGTGGAACCGCTCGAGGTCCTCAGCCGGGTGAGCAGGCTGGCCCGGCACCTCGACCGTGCGCGTCGGCTGGCGTTCTCCGAGCACAGTCTGGAGCCCTGGGAGTTCGACGTTCTCACGGCGCTTCGCCGGGCCGGCAGCCCTTATCAGCTCTCCCCCGGCCAGTTGCTGACCCAGACGCTGGTCACCTCGGGCACGATGACCAACCGCATCGACCGCCTGGCGAAGAAGGGCCTGGTCGAGCGGTTGCCCGATCCCAGCGACCGTCGTGGGGTGCTGGTGCGCCTCACCGACGAGGGCCGGGACCGGGCGGACCAGGCGCTCGCCGGTCTGCTCGACCAGGAGCGCGCGATCCTGTCGGAACTGAGTTCGGCCCAGCGCGGTGAACTGGCCGCGCTGCTACGCCAGCTGACCGCCCCGTTCGACAACATCCCCGGTTAGGTCGACCGGCCCGACCCCGGCGCGGCGGGCGAGGGCGACGGCGGCGAGGGTGGAGTGGACGCCCAACTTCCCCAGCACGTTCTGCATATGGGTACGGACGGTGTGCGGGGAGAGGAACAGCCGCTCGGCGACGGCCTTGCGGCCCAGTCCGGCGACCATGCAGCGCAGCACCTCCCGCTCCCGGGGGGTCAGCGACTCCACCAGCCGCTCGCTCTCGGTGCGGTGCTTGCGGGCCGCGGTCAGCTCGCGCAGGACGCCCGTGAGCAGGGCGGGCGGAAGGTGCGTCTCGTCGCGCAGCACACCCCGGATGACGGTGAGCAGCCGGGACAGCGAACAGTCCTTGGCGACCCAGCCGGAGGCGCCCGCCTGCAGGGCGAGGGCCGCCCGGCGCGGGTCGTCCTTCTCGGCGAGGACGACGGTCCGCACCCCCGGCTGCGCTGAACGCACGCCGATGACCAGGGAGATGCCGTCGACGAGCCCGTCCTCGTTGGCCTCCTGGACGGGGACCGCCGGGCGCGATCCCGGAAGGTTGCCGCCGAGGTCCGCGTCGACCAGCATCACATCGAATCTGCGGCCCTCCGCGGCCGCCCGGTCCAGGCAGCGCAGGGCGGCCGGACCACTGCCGGCGGCGGACACGTCGACATCGGGCTCGGCCGCCAGGGCGGCCGCCAGCGACTCGGCGAAGATGCGATGGTCGTCGACGACCAGGACTCGGATGCGCACCACTGAAACCCCCACTGCTCGGGGGACGTCCGGCGCGGGCACGGCGCCCGGAATGTTCCCCGGTTGTCCGCCTGGGACGGGGCGCCGCAGCCGCACGGCCGCCGCCGTGCTGGAACTGTTACCCCCACCCCGGGCGTCGTACCCGACTGTTTCGCCCCCTGATGAGCACCGGCCCCCACCGGCGCTGTTCACAGGGTAGGGCCGTCGGCCTGGAGCGGAAGGAAATTTGCAGAACTGGTTGGCCAGGGCGTTTATGGTGTGCCGCATGTTTCGTATCGAGACAGAAGTCGACAAGGAGCGGCGCGATCTGCTCCGTACACGGCTGATGGAGACGAACACCGCGGCCTCACCGGTGCTGCGCGCGCTGCGTGGTACGCCCGCGGAACGTGAAGTCCCGCTCCAGGTCTGGGCGTTGGACGCGGCGGGGGAGCTGGCGGGCGGACTGGCCGGCCACACCTGGACGGCCTGGCTGCACGTGGACTACCTGTGGGTGGACGGCCGCCGTCGCGGCGCGGGGCTCGGCTCACGGCTGCTCGCCGAGGCGGAGCGCATGGCGCGCGAGGAGCGCGGCTGCACCGCCGCGCGCCTGGAGACCTGGGACTTCCAGGCCCCGGAGTTCTACAAGAAGCAGGGCTACGACGTGGTGTGCGTGATCCCCGACTATCCGCCGGGGATCACGGAGTACACCCTTACGAAGCGCTTCGGCCGACCCGGTGCGCCCCCGCCGACGGCACCGCCGGGAACACCCGGGGCGCCGTGAAGCCGGCGGCGGCGAACGCCTCCTCGATCGCCTTGGTGACCGTGTCCGCCTCGGCGGCCTCCGTCAGGACGACCGCCGATCCGCCGAAGCCGCCGCCCGTCATCCGGGCGCCCAGCGCACCGGAGGCGTTCGCGGTGTCCACCACCAGGTCCAGCTCCGGGCAGGAGATCCGCAGGTCGTCCCGCAGGGAGACATGACCCTCCGTCAGCACCGGCCCGATGGCCCGGACGTCGCCCGCGTCCAGCAGGGCGACGACCCGGTCGACCCGGTGGTCGTCGGAGACGACATGGCGCACATAGCGGCGCACCCGCTCGTCCGACAGGCGCCCGAGCGCGGCCTGAAGGTCCTCGTAGGCGACATCCCGCAGATGCGAGACCCCGAGCTGCCGTGCGCCCTCCTCGCACCCTTCGCGCCGCTCGGCGTACGCCCCGTCGCCCAGCGCGTGCTTCACGCGGGTGTCGACGACGAGCAGCGCGAGTCCCTGCGCGGCGAGGTCGAAGGGGATCTGCCGGATGGACAGGTCCCGGCAGTCGAGGTGCAGGGCATGGCCCTCGGTGCTGCACGCCGACGCCATCTGGTCCATGACACCGCACGGCACACCCACGAAGTCGTTCTCGGCGCGCTGGGCGAGCCTGGCCAGCTCGGGGCGGGTCAGGCCGAGCCCGAACAGGTCGTTCAACGCGAGGGCGGTGACCACCTCCAGCGCCGCCGACGAGGACAGGCCCGCGCCCGTCGGCACCGTCGAGGACAGATGGAGATCGGCGCCGGTGACCGGGTGCCCCGCCTCTCGCAGCACCCAGACGACACCCGCCGGGTAGGCGGCCCAGCTGGCGTTCGTCAGCGGCTGGAGCTCGTCGACGTGCAGTTCGACGATCGGGCCGTCGATGTCCGCCGAGTGCAGCCGCAGTATGCCGTCGGTGCGGCGGGAGACCGCCGCGACGGCGGTGTGCGGCAGGGCGAACGGCATCACGAACCCCTCGTTGAAGTCCGTGTACTCGCCGATCAGGTTGACCCGGCCCGGTGCCGACCAGACCCCTTCGGGAGCCGTTCCGTACAGTTCCGTGAAGGCCTCGCGTACGCCCATCTACTGCTCCCTGGAGATGTTCTGCGCGAACTCCCAGGCGTCCGCGACGATGCCCCCGAGGTCCGCGCGGGACGGGTTCCAGCCGAGCCGCTCGCGGGCCGTGGCCGCGGAGGCGACGAGAACCGCCGGGTCGCCGCCCCGGCGCGGGGCCACCACCTCGGGGATCGGGTGCCCGGTGACCCGGCGCACGGTCTCGATGACCTCGCGCACCGAGAAGCCGTTGCCGTTGCCGAGGTTGCAGATCAGGTGCTCCCCGGGCGTGGCGGCGTCCACGGCGAGCAGATGGGCCTCGGCGAGGTCCGCGACATGGATGTAGTCGCGGACGCAGGTGCCGTCCGGCGTCGGGTAGTCGTCGCCGAAGACCGAGATGGCCTCCCGCCTGCCCTGCGCGACCTGGAGGACGAGCGGGATCAGGTGGGACTCCGGGTCGTGGCGCTCGCCGCAGCTGCCGTAGGCGCCCGCGACGTTGAAGTAGCGCAGGGAGACCGCGGCCAGGCCGTGCGCGGCCGCCTCACCGCTGATCATGTGGTCGACGGCGAGCTTCGAGGCGCCGTAGGGGTTGGTGGGCCGCGTCGGCACGGTCTCGACGATCGGCACCTGCTCGGGCTCGCCGTAGGTCGCCGCCGTGGAGGAGAAGACCAGCTTGCGCACGCCCGTCTCGCGCATCGCGCCGAGCAGCGCCATCGTGCCGCCGACGTTGTTGTCCCAGTACTTCTCGGGCTTCACGACCGACTCGCCGACCTGCGAGAACGCGGCGAAGTGCAGGACCGCGTCGAAGGTGGGGTCCAGCCACTTGGCGGCGTCGCGGATGTCGCCCTCGATGAGGGAGGCACCCGCCGGCACACCCTCGCGGAAGCCGGTGGAGAGGTTGTCGAGGACGACGACCTCGTGCCCCGCCTCCAGCAGGTGCTGCGCGACCACGCTGCCCACGTAGCCCGCACCGCCGGTCACCAGGTACTTCCCACTCATGAACTCGCTACCTCTCGCAGTCGCTGGGCCGCAGCTTCCGGCGGCACGTCGTTGATGAACACATTCATGCCGGACTCAGAACCTGCGAGGAACTTCAGCTTGCCGGAAGTGCGGCGGATGGTGAAAAGCTCGAGGTGGAGCGCGAAGTCGTCACGGGTGACGCCGTCGAACTCCGTCAGGGCGCCGAACGGCGCCTGGTGCCAGGCGGCGATGTACGGCGTCGGACTCTCACTCTCCCCGAAAATCCGGTCGAAGCGCGCCAAGAGTTCCAGATAGACCTTGGGGAACTCTGTGCGGGCGGCCTCCTCCAGGGCGAGCAGGTCCGGGACGCGGCGCCGGGGGTAGAGGTGGACCTCGTACGGCCAGTGCGCGGCGTAGGGAACGAACGCGACCCAGTGTTCACCCGTGAGGACGACCCGCTCGCCGGCCAGCTCGCGCTCCAGGACGGTGTCGAAGAGGTTCTCGCCGCCGGTGGCCTTCTTGTGGTCGGCGAGCGAGCGGAGCATGAGGGCGGTACGCGGGGTGGTGAAGGGGTAGGCGTAGATCTGCCCGTGCGGGTGGCCGAGAGTGACGCCGATCTCCCGGCCGCGGTTCTCGAAGCAGAAGACCTGCTCGACGGAGGACAGATGGGACAGCTCCCCGGTGCGGTCGGTCCAGGCGTCCAGGACCAGGCGCGCCTGCTCCTCGGTGAGATCGGCGAAGGACGCGTTGTGGTCCGAGGTGAAGCAGACGACCTCGCAGCGTCCGGAGTCGCCGGCGAGCGAGGGGAAGCGGTTCTCGAAGACGACGACGTCGTAGGAAGAGTCCGGGATCTCGCTGAGCCGGCCCTCGCGGGAGGGGCACAGGGGGCACTCGTCGGCGGGCGGGAGGTACGTGCGGCCCTGGCGGTGCGAGGCGACGGCGACCGAGTCGCCGAGCAGCGCGTCCCGGCGGATCTCGGAGGTGGTGACGGTCCGCTCCAGCGGCCGGCGGTCGACCGCGTCCCGGACGGCGTCGTCGCGCAGGTCGTAGTAGATGAGTTCACGACCGTCGGCCAGCCGGGTCGGGGTCTTCTTCACGACACCTTGCCTTTCTGCTGCGCGGCCGGGCGCCTCATCCACTCGGATCCGCCCTTCAAACATAACCCAACACAACAAATCACAACCGACCACGCCAGTCAACATCACAATCCAACAAAGAGCATCATCAAAAGTGTTCAAATATCGAACGTCGAGGCGTAGGTTCCGCACTGATTGGTTCACGCAACGAAGCGAGTCATCATGCAGACCCCCACATATCCGGCCGTCGGCCCCACACTTCTGGCAGCCGGCCTACGACTCCCGACCAACGGCCTCGACTACGCGATCCTCGGGATCTACTTCGCCGTCGTCCTGGGCATCGGCCTCGCCGCGCGCCGCTCCGTGAAGACCAGCCTCGACTTCTTCCTCTCCGGGCGGTCCCTGCCCGCCTGGATCACGGGTCTCGCGTTCATCTCGGCGAACCTGGCCGCCACCGAGATCCTCGGCATGGCCGCCAACAGCGCCCAGTACGGCGCCTACACCGTGCACTGGTACTGGATCGGTGCCATCCCGGCCATGGTGTTCCTGGGCCTGGTGATGATGCCCTTCTACTACGGCTCGAAGGTCCGCTCGGTCCCCGAGTTCCTGCTGCTCCGCTTCGACAAGTGGGCCCACCTGCTCAGTTCCGCCCTGTTCGCCTTCGCCGCCATCCTGATCGCCGGCGTGAACCTCTACGCGCTCGCGATCGTCGTCCAGGCGCTGCTCGGCTGGCCGCAGTGGGTGGCGATCGTGGTCGCGGGCTTCTTCGTCCTCGCCTACATCACCCTCGGCGGTCTGTCGTCCGCGATCTACAACGAGGTGCTGCAGTTCTTCGTGATCCTCGCGGCCCTCATCCCCCTCACCGTGCTCGGCCTGAAGAAGGTCGGCGGCTGGGGCGGACTGACCGACAAGCTCAGCGCGACCCACGGCCACGACTTCGTCACCGCGTGGGGCGGTACCGGCATCGGCCACGCCAACCCGCTCGGCGCGAACTGGCTGACGATCGTCCTCGGCCTCGGCTTCGTGCTGTCCTTCGGCTACTGGACGACCAACTTCGCCGAGGTGCAGCGCGCCCTGTCCGCGAAGAATCTCTCCGCCGCCCAGCGCACCCCGCTGATCGCCGCGTTCCCGAAGATCTTCATCGTGTTCCTGGTGATGATCCCGGGCCTGGTCGCCGCCGCCCTGGTCCCCAAGATCGGCACCCCCGGCTCCGGCCTGCAGTACAACGACGCCATCCCGTACCTGATGCAGGAGCTGCTGCCCAACGGCGTGCTCGGCATCGCGGTGACCGGACTGCTCGCCGCCTTCATGGCAGGCATGGCGGCCAACGTCTCGTCCTTCAACACCGTCTTCACCAACGACATCTGGGCGAAGTACGTGGTCAAGGACCGTGAGGACACGTACTACGTGCGGTTCGGCCGCCTCATCACGGCCGTCGGCGTGCTGGCGTCGGTGGGCACGGCGTTCCTGGCGTCGTCGTTCTCGAACATCATGAGCTATCTGCAGACGCTGTTCTCCTTCTTCAACGTGCCGATGTTCGTGGTGTTCATCGTCGGCATGTTCTGGAAGCGCGCGTCCGCGAAGTCCGGCTTCTGGGGCCTGCTCGCCGGCACGGTGACCGCGATGGTGAACTACTTCGTCGTCTACAAGCACGGCATCATCGGCATCCCCACCGACCAGGGCGCCAACTTCGTCTCCGCGATCGCCGGCTTCGTGGCCGGTGCGGTGGTCATGGTGGTGGTGTCGCTGTTCACCTCGCCCAAGCCGGAGGAGAGCCTGCGGGGCCTCGTGTACGGCACCCGGTCCCCCGGCCTCGCCGAGCCGCCCGCCGAGGGCGACGACGCCTGGTACCGCAAGCCGGCCCTGCTGGGCTGGGGCGCGGTCGTCATCGCCGCCGCCTGCTACATCCCGTTCTCGATCTGACCGCGGGAGGATGGAAAGACCATGTCCGAGTACCCCGAGCACGACGTCCAGCGCCAAGTCACCGAGCTGGAGGGCAAGTCCGCGACCGCGGCCCGCATCTTCGACCTGCGCCGCATCATCGGCGGCCTGTTCGTGATCTACGGCGTCATCGTCATGATCGCGGGCTTCACGGCCTCCGACGCCGAGATCGCCAAGGCCGAGGGCGTCAACATCAATCTGTGGACGGGCCTGGGCATGCTGCTGCTGGGCCTGTTCTTCCTGGCCTGGCTCAAGCTGCGGCCGACTGCCCCGCCGGCCCCGCCGCTGACGGAGGACAACACGTCCGAGTGATCCGGACGGCCGGGGCCCGACCCCGGGCCCCGGCCGGTTCCCGTTCGCCGGGAGGTCTGCGCGACGGCTACCGAGGAGTCCCCGGACCCGTCCCCGGTGGGGCGGGCGGTGGTGGGCCCGCCCGGTCCAGCAGGCCGGTCCTCGCCGCGAGGGCCGCCGCCTCCAGCCGGGAGCCGACGCCCAGCTTCATCAGGACCCGCTGGACATGGGTCCGGGCCGTCGACGGGGCTATCCCCATCCCCGCCGCGATCAGCCGGGTGTCCTCGCCGTCCGCGACCCGCACCAGCACCTCCACCTCGCGCGGAGTGAGCATCTGCAGCAGCCGCTGGCCCTCGTCGTCCGGCTGCGCCGCCGGGTTGAGCAGTTCGCTGAACGCGCCCTGCAACAGCTGCGGCGCCACGGCCGCCTCACCCGCCCGCGCCTTCATGATGGCCCGCTCGACGCCCTCGATGCGCTCGTCGTGACGTACGTAGCCCGCGGCGCCCGCGGCGAACGCGGCCGCGATGCCCCGCGGGTTCGGCACCGGCCCGAGGACCAGCACCGCCACCTGCGGGCGCTCCCGCTTGATGCGCACCACCGGGTCGAAGACCCCCGGCTCGGCGGGTGCCGCCGTACCCAGCAGGCACACCTCGGGTGCCCTGGTGATCACCAGTTCCGCCGCGCCCGCGGCGGGTGCCGCCGCGGCGAGCACCCGGTGCCCCCGCAGCTTCAGCGCCGAGGCCAGTGCCTCGGCGAGCAGCCGGTGGTCGTCGACCACCATGAGCCGCACTCCCATCGAGCAACCCCCCAGTCCCCCCATGGATGCCCACTATGGATGCCCACTGGCCCGCTCGGACAGAGGCCCACCGGCGCATCCCCCGCCCTCCATGTCCCCGGAAGCTACACGCTTGTTCGACGTTGCGCTTCCCTTACCGGTGAGAAGCGCCCCGGATTGCCGAAATCCAACGCATTCGCGCCTGATGAGGGGTACGTGCCGGGTCCCGCTCCTGAACTGGAGCGAGACCCTTCTCACGCGCGCCGGTGTGCTCCTTCACGCCGAAGCGGGCGCGCCGGTCGGACCGCGGGAACGCTCAGGCGTCCTCGGCGAGTTCGAGCCAGCGCAGCTCCAGCTCCTCCCGCTCGCCGGCGAGTTCCCGTAGTTCGGCGTCCAGCTTGGCCACCTTCTCGAAGTCCGTGGCGGACTCGGCGATCTGCTCGTGGAGCTTGGTCTCCCGCTCGGAGATCTTGTCCAGCTGCCGCTCGATCCGCTGCAGTTCCTTCTTTGCGGCCCGGGCGTCGGCGGCGGAGACGGCGGTCTTCGCGGCCACGGGCGCCGGGGTCACGGCCGCGGCGGCCGCTTCCTCCATGCGGTGCCGCCGCTCCAGGTACTCGTCGATGCCGCGCGGCAGCATCCGCAGCGTGGCGTCGCCGAGAAGGGCGTAGACCCGGTCGGTGGTGCGCTCGACGAAGAACCGGTCGTGGGAGATCACGATCATCGAGCCGGGCCAGCCGTCGAGCAGGTCCTCGAGCTGGGTGAGGGTCTCGATGTCGAGGTCGTTGGTGGGCTCGTCGAGGAAAAGGACGTTCGGCTCGTCCATGAGGAGACGCAGCAGCTGGAGGCGTCGCCGCTCACCACCGGACAGGTCGCCGACGGGCGTCCACTGCTTTTCCTTGGTGAAGCCGAAGGTCTCGCACAGCTGCCCCGCGGTCATCTCGCGCCCCTTGCCGAGGTCGACCCGCTCCCGCACCTGCTGCACGGCCTCCAGGACCCGCCGGCTCGGGTCGAGTTCGGCGACCTCCTGCGACAGATAGGCGAGCTTGACCGTTCGGCCCACGACGACCCGGCCGCCGGCGGGCTGCTGCTCGCCCTCGCTGCGCGCGGCGTCGGCCAGCGCCCGCAGCAGGGAGGTCTTGCCGGCACCGTTCACCCCGACCAGGCCGATCCGGTCGCCGGGACCGAGCTGCCAGGTGATGTGCTTCATCAGCACCTTGGGTCCGGCCTGCACCGTGACGTCCTCGAGGTCGAAGACGGTCTTCCCGAGCCGGGAGGAGGCGAACTTCATCAGTTCGCTGCTGTCCCGGGGCGGCGGCACGTCCTTGATCAGCTCGTTGGCGGCCTCGACGCGGAAGCGGGGCTTGGAGGTGCGGGCGGGCGCGCCGCGCCGCAGCCAGGCCAGCTCCTTGCGGACCAGGTTCTGCCGTTTGGCCTCCTCCGTGGCGGCGATGCGCTCACGCTCGGCACGGGCGAAGACGTAGTCGGAGTAGCCGCCCTCGTACTCGTGGACGGTGCCGCGCTGCACGTCCCACATCCGGGTGCAGACCTGGTCGAGGAACCACCGGTCGTGAGTGACGCACACGAGCGCGGAGCGGCGCTCACGCAGATGCTGGGCGAGCCAGGAGATGCCCTCGACGTCGAGGTGGTTGGTGGGCTCGTCGAGGACGATCAGGTCCTGCTCCTCGATGAGCAGCTTGGCCAGCGCGATACGGCGCCGCTCGCCACCGGACAGCGGGGCGATGACGGTGTCGAGGCCCTGAGGGAACCCGGGCAGGTCGAGTCCGCCGAACAGACCCGTGAGCACGTCCCGGATCTTGGCGTTGCCCGCCCACTCGTGGTCGGCCATGTCCCGGATGACCTCGTGCCGGACGGTGGCGGCGGGGTCGAGGGAGTCGTGCTGGGTGAGCACACCGAGGCGCAGCCCGCCGGAGTGGGTGACGCGTCCGGAGTCGGCCTCCTCCAGCTTGGCGAGCATCCGGATCAGGGTGGTCTTGCCGTCGCCGTTGCGTCCGACGACCCCGATCCGGTCGCCTTCGGACACGCCGAGCGAGACACCGTCGAGCAGGGCACGGGTGCCGTACACCTTGCTGACGTTCTCGACATTGACCAGGTTGACGGCCATTTCACTCCTGCGCACGGGGGTCGGTCAGCCTTCAAGCGTAGGGCCTCCGGGGGCGGTGGCGACGCGCGAGGGGGTCGTCACTCTTTGTGGTGACGTGATCCGAAGACGGCCGCTAGGTCGACAGGCCGTACGACATCGACATCGACCTGACCGCTGTCGACGAGCTCTGAGCCCTGGCCCCGTCAGGCAGTGGCGCCCCGGTCCCGCCCCGCCCGTTCCACCAGCAGCCACCCCGCGAGGGTCATCGCCACGGCCGCGGGAGCGGTCACAGGAACGGCTATCAGCAGCGCCGTACGGCCTTCGAGGAGTCCTCCGAAGCCGACCATCGACAGGCCCAGCACCCCGAACAAGGACAAGGTGACACCGAGCGCGGCAGCGGGTCCCGCCCAGGCGCGCGGCGCACTGGACTCCCTTACGCCCGAGGGTTTTTCGAAGGTACGGAAGGCGGCCACCAGGACCGCGGTGAGCGTCGCGGCGGCCGTGAGCCGCAAGGGTACCTGTATCCACCACGCACCCGAGCCGGGCTCCGGCATACGGACACCCGCCGCCAGCAGCGCCCCGTAGACGCCGAGCATCGCCGTCAGATGCCACAGGAAGGCGGTCATGGAGACGCCGCCCGCCATGACGACCGCGCGCCACACCCGCGGGCGCCGCAGCCATCGTGTGACGGGGGGCGCAGCAGTTCCACCGCCCCGACCAGCCACAGTCCGTGGCACAGCAGCGCGAGGGTGGGCGGCGCCATGTTGGAGATCCTCTCGCCGGGCATGCCGACCATGGACAGCGGATAGGGCCCGTACGCGACAAGCAGCGCGGCCGCCGCGAGTCCGGCGCCGGCGAGGAGGTACGGCCGGCGGAGTCTGCCGTCCGCGCGCAGGAATCCGAGCTGGTGGATCGCGAGCCAGACGAAGGCGAAGTTGAGGAACTCGACGTAGGGGACGCCCAGGCCGAGGCGGAGCACGTCGACGGCCGCGGCGGCGGCGACGAGCCCGCCGAACACGCCCCACCCCCGGCGTTCGTGGAGCCGGAGCAGCGGCGGCGTGAAGGCGACCATCGCGAGGTAGATCCCGACGAACCACAGCGGCTGCGCCACGAGCCGCAGCGCGATGTCGAGCAATCCGCCGCGCGCCCCGGTCAGTTGGAGCACGAGGGCGGCGGCGCCCCACACCCCGATGAACACGACCGTCGGCCGCAGCAGCCGCCGCAGCCGGGCGCGCAGGAAGGCCGAGTAGGCCTTGGGGCTCCCGCGCCGGGCGGAACGGCAGGACAGGGCGTGGGCGAAGCCACCCACGTAGAAGAACACCGGCATGACCTGGAACAGCCAGGTCAGCGGCTGGAGCCGGGGCTGGAGGGCGAGCAGGTTCCCCACCTGCACCTGCCCGTCGGTGTCCACGGACACGGCCGCCATCAGCCAGTGCCCGAGCACGACGACACCGAGGGAGCCGGCTCTCAGCAGATCGACGAACCGGTCACGGGACTCCGGAGTGGCGGCGGCGAGATCACTGGGTCTCATGGGGGTACGGTCGCGCGGCGCCCGGGGGCCCCGGCAGCGCGTTCGTACTCAACCGGCGTCTGAGTAGCCGCGTGAAGCGCCGTCCGAGCCCGCGCGCACGCCGGGGCGCACGCACCCGTCGCCCGCCGACCGCCTCGGACGACCACCCCTTACGACGACCGCCTCGGACGCCCCACTACGACGACCGCCTCGGACGGCGATCGCCTCAGCTGACGGTCGCCCCAGGCGCCGGCGCCTGGGCCACCCGGGCCGAGCGGCAGGTGCCCGAGGCCAGCAGGACCCGAGCGATCTCCGCCGCCGCGACGGCGTCCTTCGCGAGGAACGCCGTCGTCGGTCCCGAACCGGACACCAGGCCCGTGAGCGCCCCCGCCGCGCGCCCGGCGGCCAGCGTGTCCGCGAGCTCGGGGAACAGGGACAGCGCGGCCGGCTGGAGGTCGTTGGAGACCGCCGCCGCGAGCGCATCCACGTCGCCCTTCGCCAGCGCGTCGAGCAGCTCCTGCGCGGCGACGGGCTCGGGGATCCGTACGCCCTCGTTCAGACGGTCGAACTCGCGGAAGACGGCCGGCGTCGACAGTCCCCGCCCGGCCATCGCGAACACCCAGTGGAACGTCCCGCCGACCTCCAGCACCTGGAGCTTCTCGCCCCGCCCGGTGCCCAGCGCCGCCCCGCCCACCAGGCTGAACGGCACGTCGCTGCCCAACTCGGCGCAGATGTCGAGGAGTTCCTCGCGAGAGGCCCCCGTTCCCCACAGCGCGTCGCACGCCACCAGCGCCCCGGCGCCGTCGGCGCTGCCGCCCGCCATACCGCCCGCGACCGGGATGTCCTTGGCGATGTGGAGGTGCACATCGGGTGCCCGGTCGTAGCGCTCGGCGAGCGCGAGGGCCGCGCGGGCCGCCAGGTTCGTCCGGTCCAGGGGCACCTCGCCCGCGTCCGGGCCGGAGCAGGTGATCCGGAGCCCCTCTGCGGACGGGGTCGCCGTGACCTCGTCGTACAGGCCGACGGCGAGGAAGACGTTGGCCAGGTCGTGGAAGCCGTCGGGGCGGGCGGCACCGACCGCGAGCCGGACGTTGACCTTGGCGGGGACGCGGACCGTCACGCTCACTTACTCGGACTCCTCTGTGCGGGATGCGGCCCGTCGCGCAGCCGCCGTCAGTTGCTCTGCCGCGCGCGGTGCCGCGGCCTCGGCGATGCGCGCGAAGTCCTCCACGGTGAGGGACTCACCGCGCGCCTGGGGCGAGATACCGGCGGCGACGAGCGCGGCCTCCGCCGCCGCGGCCGACCCCGCCCAGCCGGCGAGCGCCGCCCGCAGCGTCTTGCGCCGCTGTGCGAACGCCGCGTCGACCACCGCGAACACCTCCGCCTTGGACGCGGCGGTCTTGACCGGCTCGGCCCGCCGGACCAGCGAGACCAGCCCGCTGTCGACGTTCGGGGCGGGCCAGAAGACATTGCGCCCGATGGCTCCGGCGCGCTTGACGTCGGCGTACCAGTTGGCCTTCACGGACGGCACCCCGTACACCTTGGAGCCCGGCGCGGCGGCCAGCCGGTCGGCGACCTCGGACTGCACCATCACCAGCGTCCGCTCGATGCTCGGGAACATGTCGAGCATGTGCAGGAGCACGGGAACGGCGACGTTGTAGGGCAGGTTGGCGACGAGCGCGGTGGGCGCGGGGCCCGGCAGCTCCCGCACCTGCAGCGCGTCGGAGTGCACCAGCGCGAACCTTTCGGCGCGCCCGGGCATCCGGGCGGCGATCGTCGCGGGCAGCGCCCCGGCGAGCACGTCGTCGATCTCGACGGCGGTGACCCGCTCGGCGACCTCCAGCAGCGCCAGCGTCAGTGAGCCGAGCCCAGGTCCCACCTCCACCACCACGTCGTCGGGCCGCACCTCGGCCGTGCGCACGATGCGCCGCACGGTGTTGGCGTCGATGACGAAGTTCTGGCCTCGTTGTTTGGTGGGGCGTACGCCGAGGGCCGCCGCCAGTTCACGGACGTCGGCGGGGCTCAGCAGGGCGTCGGGGGTGGAGCTGCTCACGGACCAAGGGTACGGGGCGGCGCGGGGCGCCCGTGTCCGCGCCGCCCGCCCCGCGCATCCGCCCCGCCGCTCAGCGATACAGCCGTGGCCCGCAGTGCGGCCAGGGACTGGATCCCTGGCGCACGTAGAGCTTCTTGGCACGGTAGGTCTGTTCCTCGGCCGGGGCGTCCTGCGGCCGGCCGGCGCCGCCGAGGCTGCGCCAGGTGCGCCGGTCGAACTGGTAGAGGCCGCCGTACGTGCCGGACGGGTCGACCGCGCTCGGGCGGCCCCGGGACTCGCAGAACGCGAGCCCGTGCCAGTTGAGGCCCTCCGCGCCCGAGACCGACTCCGGGCGCGGGCGGGTGCCCACCCGGATCAGCTGGGCCATGGGCTTCTGCACCACCTCGACCTCGATCCGGCGGGGCCGCTGCCGGACGCCGTTGACCGAGCGCAGCACGTAGGTCACCCGGCGGGTGCCGAGCTGTCCGGCGCGCGCCACGAGCACGGTGCCCCGGAGCAGGGTCGGATCCTTGGTGCGCCGTACGGTGAACGGGATTTGCTCCTCGCGGACCTCCCGGGATCCCCGCACCCGCAGCACGGTCACCGTCTGCCCGTCGGCCGGGAAGCTTCCCGGTGCCACGGAGGTGGTGTCCTCCCCGCGCAGGGTGATCCCGGCCTGCTCGACTACCTCCTGAACGGTGGCGGCATTGGTGCGGATCGTGCGCGGCCGTCCGTCCGCCAGAACGGTCACCGTGCGCTCGGTGCGGACGTCGAGTGTGAGCCCTTCGCGATGGATGGGCAGGGAGCGCGAAGTCGATACGTACGCGCCCTCGGCGCGCACCCCGAGCTGCTGGAGCGCGCCGTCCACCGTGCGCGCCGTCGTCCACACCTGTCTCCGGTGTCCGTCGAGGGTGAGGAACACCGGGCGGCCGTAGTGCACCGCGACCTCTTCGCCGCTGGTGAGCGGGGTGCCGGGCGCGGGCACGACGAGATCGTGCGGCCCGGCCGCCACGCCCTCCTGGGCGAGCAGTTCACCCACGTCCGCGGCGAAGGTGTGCAGGGTGCGGTGTCTGCCGTCCACGGTCAGGTCGATCGCCTTGTCCTTGGCGACGAACGCGGTGGTGCCGCCGGCGAGGAAGGCGACCACCAGCGCCTGCGGGAGCAGACGGCGCACGGGGTGACTGCGCGCGCCGCCCTTTCCGCGCCGCGCCGCGTGCCGGGCCTGAGTGCGCCCTACGGGGCGCGGGGGCGCCTCTGCCGGCCGCAGGGGTCCTGTGGCGTCCACCGGCCTCCGCAGCGGTCCTATGGTCTCCGCCTGGGGGCGCGGCAGCGGTGCCGTCGGTGCTCCGGCGCGCGCCGCGGCGACCCGCGGCTCGTACGCGGGCCGGTAGGTGTCCTGGTACATCCGGCCGTACGGCTCGTGGTCCTCGTACGCCGGTCTCGTGCCGTACGTCCCGTACGGCGGGTACTCCCGGTTGCTCACGACGACACGCTCCAGAGAAGGTCCGAAACGGGCGACCCAACCTAGCGGCTGGTCGTCACTCTCCAAAGCAACGTCGTCACACGGTGTTGCGACACGCCCACCGGGCGGTTGTGGTGAGGACTCCGGGCGGCCGACAGCCGCCCGGTCGGTGACGGTCAGTAGCCGAAGGCGCGTGCCGTGTTGTCCGCGAGGGCCGCCGCCAGCTCGTCCTCCGTGATCCCCCGCACCGCGGCCATCGCCCGGACGGTGACCGGGACGAGGTAGGGCGCGTTGGGCCGTCCGCGGTACGGCGCGGGCGTCAGGAAGGGCGCGTCGGTCTCCACCAGGACGAGCTCCAGGGGGGCGACGGCGAGCGCGTCGCGCAGCGGCTGTGCGTTCTTGAAGGTCACATTGCCGGCGAACGACATGAAGTACCCGGCGCGTGCGCAGACCTCGGCCATCGCCGCGTCGCCCGAGTAGCAGTGGAAGACGGTCCGCTCCGGCGCGCCCTCCTCCTTGAGGATGCGCAGCACATCGGCATGGGCGTCGCGGTCGTGGATGACCAGCGCCTTGCCGTGCCGCTTGGCGATCTCGATGTGCGCGCGGAAGGACCGCTCCTGGGCGGCCTTGCCCTCGGGCCCGGTGCGGAAGTAGTCGAGCCCGGTCTCGCCGACGCCCTTGACCTGCGGCAGTGCGGCGAGGCGGTCGATCTCGGCGAGCGCCTCGTCCAGGGCGGCGTCGCCGCCCGGCTCGCGTGCGCCCTGCCGGGACCGTCCTCCCCCAGCCCCAGGAGGCTGGGAGGTGCCCCCAGGATCGCCGTGGACGACACGCGGGGCCTCGTTCGGGTGCAGGGCCACCGCCGCGTGCACCGCGTCGTGGGCGGCGGCCGTCTCGGCGGCCCAGCGCGAGCCCCCCACATCGCAGCCGACCTGGACGACCGTCGTCACACCGACCGCCGCCGCCTTGGCGAGGCTCTCCTCGACGGTGCCGGACTGCATGTCGAGGTGGGTGTGCGAGTCGGCGACGGAGATGCCGAGGGGCTCGGGGAGCGGCGGCGGCACGTGCTTGTCGGACGCGGGGGAAGGCATGCCTCGATCCTACGGAAGGGGCATGCCGCCCCGGAAAGGGCCGCCTGTGGGGCTCAGCCCGCCTTGCGATGGTGGAACAACGGGTGGAGCAGGTCCATCAGATGCCAGTGGTGCTGTTCCTTGGGCTCTGCCGGTTCCGTCCGCGGCTCGTCGAGGTCCTTCCCGACGGCCGCCGACACCGGGCGGTGGTGCCGGTGCAGGGAGTTCTGCGCGGAGGACACCTGACCGGGACGCATGATGCGCACCACATGGCTGTCGCAGTTCAGGCAGGCGGGACGGCTCAGCGGCGACGGGACCACACGGCCGCCCGCCACGTATACGACGAACTCGTTGCCGTCGCCGTCGACGTGGTGCTCTATCTCGTACGACTGCTCCCAGCCGTGCCCGCAGCGCATGCAGGCGAAGGAATAGGACTCGTGGACGACGGCGGTCGCCGCACCTCGGTCGTACTGCCCGGTGACGTCACCGACCGCTGCGACCTGGCCGGTCCGCCCTGCGCTCTCACTCATGCCAGCTCCTCTTGTCCGCTGGACAAGCGCCCGGGTGGGGCGGGGTTCCCCCTGAATCCCGCGGTTCCCACGATGGGCGAGGGACGGGTACGTCCCTGCCCCCAGTGGACGCCTTCGCCGACGCGAAGGCACAGGGGCCTGTCGAGTGTTGGAGGCGATTTGGCAGTCGCTTGCCTAAGTGACCCGGATGGCGGCGTTACGGCTTTGCCTTCCACGACAGCCCTTTGCTCTCGCATGGGTCACCTGCTCATGGGAGATGAGCGCTGCTCAGAGCGGGTGTGAGCGGCACCACTCACCGTTCGGACGCACGGTGGCCGCCACCCAACCGCCCGGGCCCTACGCCGCACCCGCCACCCCCGCTCGGTGCCTCCGCCGCACCCGCCACCCCCGCTCGGTGCCTCCGCCACGCCCGCCACCCAACCGCTCGGTGCCCCCGCCACGCCCGCCACCCAACCGCCCGGGCCCCACGCCGCACCCGCCACCCAACCGCCCGGGCCCTACGCCACGCCCGCCACCCAACCGCCCGGTGCCCCCGCCACGCCCACCGCCCAACCGCCCGGGCCCTACGCCACGCCCGCCGCCTAGGCGTTCGCGTTCTTCGCGGCGACCACCGCGTCGAAGACCTCCCGTTTCGGCAGGCCCGCCTCCGCGGCCACCGCCGCGATCGCCTCCTTGCGGCGCTCCCCCGCCTCCTCCCGCACCCGGACCCTGCGCACCAGTTCCGCGGCGTCCAGTTCCCCGGCGGCCGGCTCGCCGGCCCCCTCCACCACCACGGTGATCTCGCCCCGGACGCCCTCCGCGGCCCACTCGGCCAGCTCGCCCAGCGGACCGCGCTTGACCTCCTCGTACGTCTTGGTCAGCTCACGGCAGACGGCGGCCCGCCGCTCGGGCCCGAACGCCTCGGCCATGGCGGCGAGGGTCGCGTCCAGCCGGTGCGGGGCCTCGAAGTAGACGAGGGTGCGCCGCTCGCCGGCCACCTCGCGCAGCCGCGACAGCCGCTCGCCCGCCTTGCGCGGCAGGAACCCCTCGAAGCAGAAGCGGTCCACCGGCAGCCCGGACAGCGCCAGCGCCGTGAGGACGGCGGACGGACCCGGCACTGCGGTCACCCGGACGTCCTTCTCCACGGCTGCGGCGACCAGCCGGTAGCCGGGGTCGGACACCGAGGGCATCCCCGCGTCGGTGACGAGCAGCACCCGCGCCCCGCCCGCAAGCGCCTCAACCAGCTCCGGGGTACGGGCGGACTCGTTGCCCTCGAAGTAGGACACGACGCGTCCGGCGGGCTGCACCCCCAGCGCCTGGGTGAGTCGGCGCAGTCGGCGGGTGTCCTCGGCCGCGATCACATCGGCGGTGGCCAGTTCCTCGGCGAGCCGGGGCGGCGCGTCCGCGATGTCCCCGATGGGAGTGCCGGCGAGGACCAGAATTCCGGGCGTTACTGTCACGTTTCCATCCTCGCAGGCGCCATGCACGGGACTCACACAGACGTGTTCCCTACGATGGCGCGGTGACCAGTACCGCGTCCTCCACGGACACCCGGCAGGCCAAGGCCACCGCAGACGAGCGGCCGACGTGGCAGCAACGGCTGCGCCGGTTCGGCTACGCCGCGCCCCCGAGAAGCGACGTCCGCGACCGGCTGGTGCCGCCCTACAGCGAGCCCAGCCCGCGCATCTGGGCGGCTCTCGGTCTGCCCCAGGGGGTCGCCGACCGCATCACGCGCTGGTCCGCGTGGGGCGGGCCGCTGATCGTGACGCTCCTGGCCGGGCTGATGCGGTTCTGGAACCTGGGCATCCCCCGGGCGGTGATATTCGACGAGACGTACTACGCCAAGGACGCCTGGGCGCTGATCCACAACGGGTACGAGGCCAACTGGGCCAAGGACGCCAACGACCTGATCCTGCAGCACAGCGGCCATGTGCCGATCCCCACGGACCCCGCGTACGTGGTGCATCCGCCGGTCGGCAAGTACGTCATCGGCCTCGGCGAGCTGATCTTCGGGTTCAATCCGTTCGGCTGGCGCTTCATGACGGCGCTGCTCGGCACGCTCGCGGTGCTGCTGCTGTGCCGCATCGGCCGGCGTCTGTTCCGCTCGACCTTCCTCGGCTGCCTGGCCGGCGCGCTGATGGCGGTGGACGGGCTGCAGTTCGTGATGAGCCGCACCTCGCTCCTCGACGGTGTCCTGGAGTTCTTCGTCCTCGCGGCCTTCGGCTGTCTGCTCGTCGACCGCGACCGGGCCCGGGCGAGACTGGCGGCCGCGCTCCCCGCGGACGCCGACGGGCGGGTACGTCCCGACGCGCACACCGCCGAGAGCACCCGTCTGGGATGGCGGCCGTGGCGCTGGGCGGCGGGCCTGATGCTCGGACTGGCCATCGGCACCAAGTGGAACGGCCTCTACATCCTGGCGGCCTTCTGTGTGATGGCGGTGCTGTGGGACGTGGGCGCGCGCCGGGTCGCGGGCGCCCCTCACCCGTACCGGACCGCCCTCAAGCGCGACACGGGCATCACCTTCCTGGCGACGGTCCCGGTGGCTCTGGCCGTGTACCTGGCCTCCTGGATCGGCTGGATCCTCTCCCCGGCCGACGGCACGGGCGGCTACTTCCGCAACTGGGCCGCCACGGACGGCAAGGGCGGCAACTGGACCTTCCTGCCCGACTGGCTGCGCAGCCTGTGGCACTACGAGCACGAGGTCTATCTCTTCCACGTCCATCTGTCGTCCCCGCACACCTACCAGTCGAACCCGTGGAGCTGGATCGTCCTGGGCCGCCCGGTCTCGTACTTCTACGAGTCCCCCTCCCCCGGCCAGTCCGGCTGCCCCGCGGACGCGGGCCAGAAGTGCGCCCGCGAGGTCCTCGCGCTCGGCACCCCGCTGCTGTGGTGGGCGGCCTGCTTCGCGATCCTGTACGTCCTGTGGCGCTGGGCGTTCCGCCGGGACTGGCGGGCGGGCGCGATCGCCTGCGGCATCGCGGCCGGATACCTGCCCTGGTTCCTGTACCAGGAGCGCACGATCTTCTTCTTCTACGCGGTCGTCTTCCTGCCGTTCCTGTGCCTGGCGGTGGCGATGATGGTCGGCGCCCTCGTCGGCCCGCCCGGCGCGGACGAACGCCGCCGGGTGGTGGGAGCGGCGGGTGCGGGCGTCCTGGTCCTGCTGATCGCCTGGAACTTCATCTACTTCTGGCCCATCTACACGGGCACGGCCGTCCCGATCGACCAGTGGCGGTCGCGGATGTGGCTGGACACCTGGATCTAGCTGGACGGACACACGACGAGGGCGCGGCGGCCGGCCGCGCCCTCGTGGTCGTTGTTGGTCGTCAACGGTCGCCGATGGCCACCCTCGGACGGCGCGGAGACGGCCCGGAGACGGCCCGGTTCCGGCGACACGGCAGATTTCAGCGGGCTGGCCCCGTTCGGCCTGAGCAGGCCCCTTTCTCGTTCGTGGCTCCATCGGGGGACACCTGGGGGCCCGAGATGTCCCCGCCCCAAGCGATTGAGTTGCGGGCCGTCCCAGGCCGTGTGCCGTCCGGCGCGAAATGGTAGGAGGACGGTTTTCAAGACCGGCCGGACTCGCACGGCCAGATGGGCCCTGCCCTGCTCTGAAAGTACCTTCGGTCGCACCGTTCGGCCCGTGTCGGCCGGAGGATGACCACAGAGCAACCTGAGGGTCTGCTCCTGTTCCGCCGACCGTCCGCTTTTCAGGCCGTGACCAGGAGCGACCGAGCCTGATCCTCGAACTGTCGGTGGTCTCAGTCGGGCGTGGTTGTCTGCTGCTGTTGGCGTATCGCCGAGGATGCCTCCAACCATGGTCACGCGGCGAATCACGTGCATTCTCGCCAAAGTGATGTAAGTCACCCACCGGGGCCTTCGGGCGTGGGCGTGACGCCTGCACATACACAGGCCTCCATGTGCAGGTCTGCTGTCTGCACATGGAGGCCCATGCGGAGCGGCGGAGTGCCGCTACTTGGTGCAGACGGTGTGCGGCTTGACCCAGACCT